>CANQLM010000010.1 GCA_947624735.1 uncultured Clostridia bacterium
AAAAAAATAAAAGCAATATAATTTGTAAAAGCACTTATACTAGTGAATTACAAGTTATATTGCTTTTTTATTAAGTTTTTTCATTAATAAAAATTAACATAATATAAGAAAGAGGTAAAATCAAATGAAAAATTTTAAAGAAAAAGGAATAACATTAGTAGCACTAGTAGTAACCATTATAATTCTATTGATATTAGCAGGGATAACAATTCGGAAGTATAACGGGAGATGATGGATTATTTTCAAGAGTACAAAAGGCAGTAGCAAAATATCAAGAAGGACAAACAGAAGAAGAGGAAGGATTAAAAAAATTAGAAACATATGTAACAGACTTCTCAATAGTAGGAGGAGAAAATGAAGGAAAAAGTTCACAAGTAAAAATAATAAACTTAAATGTAGAAGTATTAGAAAAAAATATAAAAGCTACATTAGTAATAGAAGGAGAAGCAAGTAAAATAGAATATAGTATAGATAATGGAAAGACATGGTATACAAAGGAGGATAATCCAGTATCAATTGAATATACCTTTGAAAATCAAGAAGTAGGCAGTTATTTTGTAAGAGTGAGGGTAACAGATAAAGAGGGAAAAAGTATAGAAGCGATAAGTGATATAGTAAGAGTAGGAATGATAACGACAGCAGAAGTAGGAGAAGTACTAGAAGGAGAAACATATATAACTGGAGAAGGTAAATTAGAAACAGGAGAAATGACAAATAATGCAGCATTAAATATAGAAGTAGAACCAGGAGAAACAAAAACAATACCACAAGGGTATCATGATGGTAAAGGTACTGTTTCAACAAATAGCGAAGTTGCAAATAAAATGACTGTTAAAGCTTTAAAAACACAAACAGCATATTGGAGTTCTAATCAAACTGCTACAGCAGAAGTAACGTATACTGTTGAAAAAAAATGTACATGTATTGCCATAGCCTTACTCAGTTGCGTAGGTGGGTATATGAATGGAGGACCACTTTTAGGAGGTACCAGTGCAAGCATTACTCTTAATGGAACCAGTGTGGATACTGGACTTGTAGGAAGTATTTATTATGGTTATTCGCCAAGAATGTATATGTTTGATGTGAATCCAGGAGATACAATTTATGTTTCATGTTCAGGTACAACTAAAGTTTCTTATTTAACTGTTAATGCGGTAATAATGACAGACGAATAAAACTAAACAAAATTAACTTAAAACCTTTACATTACTAAAAAAATATGCTATAATAGATATGTGGTAAATAGGGAGAATAGTATCTCTTAATAGACGTAATGGAAAGGAGAATACATACATGTTTAATGTCGGTGACAATATAGTGTACCCAATGCATGGAGCAGGTACAATAAATAGCATTGAAGAAAAAGAAATATTAGGAGAAAAACAACAATATTACGTGATAAAAATGCCAGGAGAAGTTATGGTAATGGTTCCTACTGCTAAAGCAGAAGCAATGGGAGTAAGAAGTGTTATTGATAGCAAAAGTGCAGGAGAAGTACTAAAGTTATTAGAGCAAGATGAAACAGAAATGTCTGATAACTGGAATAAAAGATATAGAGATAATTTAGACAAAATGAAAACAGGAGATATATATAAAGTAGCTGATGTAGTTAGAAACTTAAGTTTCAAACAAAAAGAAAAAGGTACATTATCTACTGGAGAAAAGAAAATGCTAAACAATGCTAAACTTATTTTAGTTAGTGAATTAGTATTAGCAGAACATGCGTCAAAAGATGAAATTGAAAAATTAATAGATAACAAAATAGATATGTCATATAAAGAATTTAGAGTACCAACTGAAGCAAAAATTGATTTGCAACAAAGTGCAGTTAGTAAGTTTATTCCATTTGATAATAATGGACAAACAAATCTATAATCTATTAATAAATTAAGAAACAAAATTATAAGTGTGGTATAGAGTACACCACAAATGTTATATAAATTTAACATTTGGAGGTGTATTTTATCTTGTTATTATGTAAATAAAATGTTTTACATAATTTCAAAAACAAGAAGGATTTAGCTTACTTATGTCGAATAATATAAATATGAGAAAAGAAAGGTAGAATTATGGTACAATATAGTGATGAATTATTAGACGAAATAAAAAGTCGTAATGATATAGTTGATGTTTTATCACAATATGTAACATTAAAAAGAAAAGGAAGGAATTTCTTTGGAATATGTCCTTTTCACAATGAAAAATCACCATCTTTTTCAGTATCTCCAGATAAGCAAATATTTCATTGTTTCGGATGCGGAGTAGGAGGAGATGTTTTTCGCTTTGTTAGTAAAGTGGAAAATATAGGATTTATAGAATCTGTTCAAATGCTTGCTGAACGTGCAGGAATAGAACTTCCAAGGTCATCTAATGATGAGGATGAAAAAAAATCAAGATTACGTGCAAAAGTATTTGACTTAAATAAATCAGCAGCCGAATTTTATCATGAAAATCTTTATAAACCAACATCTAAGATTGCGCAAGAATACATAAAAAAGAGAAAATTAGACAATAATACATTAAAAGCCTTCTTAATAGGTTATGCAGGCGAAAATAATGAATTATTTAATTACTTAAAATCAAAAGGATTTGGTGAAGAAGAAATGCTTGCATCAAGTTTAATTGGAAAGTCCGAAAGTGGAAGATTTTATGATAAATTTAAAAGAAGAGTAATGTTTCCAATTCAAGATGTAAGAAATAGAGTAATAGCATTTGGAGGTAGAGTATTAGACGATAGTAAGCCAAAGTACATTAATTCGCCAGAAAATATAGTATACAGTAAAGGTAGAAATTTATTTGGATTAAATGTAGCAAAATCTAAGCAAGCAGGTATGTTAAAGCGAATTCTTATTGTAGAAGGATATATGGATGTTATTTCATTACATCAAAGAGGCATTACAAATGTAGTAGCATCTTTGGGAACAGCATTAACAGATGCACAAGGAAGACTACTTAGAAAAAATAGTGAACAAGTTATTTTGGGATATGATGCTGATGGAGCTGGACAAACTGCAATAATGAGAGGTATGGAAATCCTTAAAAATATGGGGATTGATATGAGAGTCTTACAAATATCAGGAGCAAAAGATCCAGATGAATTTGTTATAAAATACGGTCCAGAGAAATTTATAAAATGCATGGATAATGCAATTTCTATTGTTGAATATAAAGTAAAAAATTTAAAGAAAAATCTTAATATTGACAACACAAGTGACAAGATTAAATTTTTAACAGAAATAGCTAAAATACTATCAGAAGTTAATAGCACAATGGAAAGAGAAATATATATCGACAAAATTTCAAAAACATATAATATTTCAAAAAACTCTATAGAAGCGGAAATTAATAAAAGGCTTTATAGAGGAAAACAGAGTGAAAAAATACTTGAAAAGCCTACAGTTACTAAGAATGTAGCAACTGAAGAAAAAGTTGATACAGCTACTTTAAAAAGAGAGCAAATGCTTATATTTTTATTGATTAACTACAAAGACATTTCTTATGAAAAAATAAAAAATGTAGTAGATCTAAAATTTATAAAAATAGAAAAAAATAGGCAAATACTTAAAACTTTATTTGAAAAAATTGAAGAAAATGCAAATATGGAAAATGTAATTTCTTGGTTTTCAGATGAAGATATAATCAATTACATAAGTGGAATATTAGCATATGATTTTGAAATTAATGATGTAAATAAAGCAGTTCAAGACATAGAAAAAATATATCTTAAAGAAAGCAAGATTGCTAGAAGAAATGAGATAATTAATCTACTTGGTGATAAGAGTAAATTATCACAAGAAGAAGCTGATAAATTAGGTGCAGAACTAAATAATATAATAATTGAATTAGCTAGAATGAAATAGGAGGGTAAAATGAAAAAATCAGAGAGTGTAAAAGATGTTATCAATTTAATTGATAATGCTCGTATAGCTAAGAAAAAACAAGAAGAAAAAGAAGCTGCAAAACAAATTTTAGAAAGAGAAGAGCAAGAAGAAAAAATACTTAAACTTGCTAAGAAAAAAAGTAGCAATAAAAGTAATAGTAAAGAACCTCCAAAGGAAACTTCACTAGCTAAAAAAGAAAAGAATAAAACTAAATCTGCTAAACTGCAAAAAGAAACTACAAATAAAGAAAGCAAAAAAACTTCTAAAAAAGCAGAAAGTAAAAATGATGAGGAGCCAAAAAAAGAAAACAATAGTGACCTAAAAAAAGCTAAATCAAAAAAGAATACTAAAAATGATAAAGAAAATGAAAAAAAAGAAGTTTCTACAAGTCAAGATGATAAAAATGTAAAAGAAGAATCTACTGAAGAAGCAAAAAAGACAGATAATCTTGATGATATGGAAGACATAAAAAAAGTAGTAGAAAATCTTAAAAAGAAGGGAAAAGTAACTTACGAAGAACTTGCAACACAGTTAGGAAACATTGACTCTGACAAGATAGAAAAAGTATTTGACATTTTTGAGCAAATGGGAATAAATGTTGTAGGTGATGACATTGAAGACATAGAACCAGATGAAGAAGATTTAGAGGATGTTGAAGATATTTCTGTTGAAGACTTAGATATGGACAATATGGAAGGAATAAGCATCGACGATCCTGTTAGAATGTATCTTAGAGAAATCGGAAAAATACCACTTCTAAGCTACGAAGCAGAACTTGATTTAGCAAAAAGAATTTTAGAAAATGATGAAGAAGCAAAGAAAAAACTAACTGAATCAAACTTAAGATTAGTTGTAAGTATTGCTAAAAAATATGTAGGCAGAGGAATGCTATTCTTAGACTTAATCCAAGAAGGAAATATGGGATTAATCAAAGCAGTAGACAAGTTTGATTATACTAAAGGATTTAAATTTAGTACTTATGCAACATGGTGGATTAGACAAGCTATTACTAGAGCAATAGCAGACCAAGCTAGAACAATAAGAATACCAGTTCATATGGTAGAAACAATTAATAAATTAATTAGAACTTCAAGACATTTATTACAACAAAATGGTAGAGAACCTACTCCAGAAGAAATAGCTTTAGATATGGAAATTCCAGTAGAAAAAGTTTTGGAAATACAAAAAATTGCCCAAGACCCTGTGTCACTAGAAACACCTATTGGAGAAGAAGACGATAGCCATTTAGGAGATTTTATTCAAGATGATGACTCTCCATCACCACAAGATGCAGCATCTTACACAATGCTTAAAGAACAACTAGAAGAAGTTATGAAAACACTTACATTAAGGGAAGCAAAGGTACTTAGATTAAGATTTGGTTTAGATGATGGAAAAGCAAGAACATTAGAGGAAGTTGGAAAACAATTTAACGTTACTCGTGAAAGAATTAGACAAATTGAAGCAAAAGCTTTAAGGAAACTAAGACATCCATCTAGAAGTAAAAAATTAAAAGAATATATGTAATAAATTATAGCAACAATTTTTTTAAAAAGCCTTGTCAAACAAGGCTTTTTATGTTAAAATAGATATGCTTGAAATATTTTCAAGTCCTTGCTTATTTTAAATGAAATAGGCTATTAACCCATAAGGAGGTGAAAATAATGAATAAATACGAGAGTGTTATCATTATTAATCCATCTGTAGATGATGAAAAATTAAAAGAATTAGAAGAGAAGTTTACAGATTTGATTAATAAAGATGGTAAGCTTACAAAAGTTGATGAATTAGGCAAGAAGAAACTTGCTTATGAAGTTAGAAAAAACAAAGAAGGTATCTACGTTGTTTTCTATTTTGAAGCAAACCCAACTCTAATTGCAGAATTAGAGAGAAATTACAGAATAACTGATGAAGTTATTAAATTTATTGTTATAAGAGTAGAAGAATAAACAGTAAAATAGGGGCTTTATTTTTAAGAAAGGTAAGGTACTAAATATGAACAAAGTTATTTTAATGGGAAGACTAACAAGAGACCCAGAAGTTAGATACACACAAACAAATAATACACTAGTAGCTTCTTTTTCATTAGCTGTAAATAGAAGATTTACTAGAGAAGGAGATACTCAAACTGCAGACTTTATAAATATATCTGCTTGGGCAAAAACAGGAGAATTTGTCAGCAAATATTTCAAAAAAGGTCAACAAGTTGCAGTAGTAGGAAGAATCCAAACAAGAAGTTGGGAAGACCAACAAGGACAAAAAAGATATGCAACAGATGTTGTTGCAGAAGAGGTATATTTTGCAGATAGCAAAAGGTCAGATTCTGATTCAAACAATTTTGAAGATACTTTTGGAGCAGAAAGCACTAATACAAATTCTGGTGAAACATCAGATTTTGAAGTATCATCAGGAGATGACTTACCATTTTAATTAAGCAAAAAGGAGGTAAAATCAATAATGGCAGACAATAGAAAGAATAATAGAAGAAATAACAATAAAGATTATGACGATGATTATAGAGTTAGAAAAATTAGAAAAAAAGCATGCCCACTTTGCAGTGACAAAAACTTTGTTTTAGATTACAAAAATCCAGAACAATTAAAGAAATTTGTTAATGAAAGAGGAAAAATTCATCCTAGAAGAACAACAGGAGCATGTGCAAAACATCAAAGAGATATAACTACAGCTGTAAATAGATGTAGACATATTGCAATGTTACCATATTCTCAAGACTAATTTTAATATTACTTGTCAAAAGTAAATTTGTTATTTTGAAAGTAATTAATTACGATAACGATAATAGAGCTGTAATCAATAATAAGTAGGATTACAGCTCTTTATTTAAAATATTGACTTATATTAGCAGTTAAATTATAAATTGACCGTTAATCTAAATCAATAAACTAGAAAGGAAAATTTTAATGAAAAAGAAAAATATTATTGTAATTTCAATAATAATTTTAATTTTATTATTAGTAATTATAGTTTCAAATTTAAATAAAAAAGAAAAAATACAAGACAATAAGTTTAGAATATTAACATCTTTTTATCCAATATATATAATGACTTTGAATATAACAGATGGTGCACAAAATATAGAACTTAGCAATATGGCTGAAAATATTGTAGGATGCATACACGATTATACTCTAAATACTGCAGACTTAAGAAAATTTGAAAAAGCAGATGTATTTATTGAAAATGGTAAATCTTTAGAAAATTTTACAGATAAAATTGTGAGTCTTTATCCAGATGTGCATATCATAGAAAGTGCAGAAAATGTGAATAAGCTTATTGAAAATGAAGAAATTAATGCACATATTTGGCTTAATGTAGATAATTATATATTGCAAACAAGTAAAATAGCAGAAGATTTATCAAAGTTAAATCCAGAAAATAGTGAAATATATTTAAAAAATAGTAAAAATTATATTGAACAATTAAACAATTTAAAACAAGAATTTGAAGAAATAAAACAAAAAAATAATAAAAAGTCAATCTGCTTAAATGAAGCATTAGATTATCTTTTAGAAGAATTAGATATAGAAAGTCAGACTATAAATTCAGACCACGAGCAATCAGCACTTTCAGCCGAAGTAATAAAAAGTACAATAGAAAAAATGAAAAATGAAAATATTAAAATAATATTTGTAGATAAAAATGATAATACTTCAACAGCAGAAGTTTTAGCAAATGAGACAGGGGCTAAAATTTATACACTAAACTCTGGAATGAATGGAGATAAAAATAAGGACGAGTATGTGAAAGTTATGAGAGAAAATATACAAGTTCTAAAAAATATTGAGTTTTAAAAATGTAAAGGAAATGAGAATATGGAAGCATGTGGATTACATTGTACAAAAATAAAAAATATATCAGTAAAAATAGAAAATCAAGTGATTTTAAAAGATGTAAGTTTTGATGTGCATTGTGGAGAACTTACAATGATAATCGGAAAAAATGGGGCCGGAAAAACAACACTTTTAAAAGCATTATTAAATGAAATAGAGCATACTGGAAAAGTCGAATTCTTTGATATGAAAGAAAATAAAAGCAAAAAAATTAAAATCGGATATGTTCCACAACATTTAAATATTGAAAGAAATATGCCAACTAGTGTTTATGATATGTTTGCATCATATATTTCAGACAAGCCAGTATTTCTTAGAAAAAATAAAGAGTTATATGCTAAGATTAAAGAAAATTTAAAAATATTTGGAGCAGATAAATTAATTGACAATAGAGTAGGAAATTTATCAGGTGGAGAATTGCAAAGAATTTTATTATCAATAGCAACATATCCAATACCAAATTTACTTATTTTAGATGAGCCTGTATCTGGAGTAGATAGAAATGGAACAAGAGATTTTTATGAAATTTTATCTAAGTTAAAAAATCAATACGATATGTCAATTATTCTAGTTTCACATGATTTAGAACTAGTGCAAAAATTTGCAGATAAGGTAATTTTATTAGACAAAAAAGTAAAAAAGCAAGGAACAGCAAAAGAGGTATTTGAAAGCAGAGAATTTAAAGAGAGTTTTGGAAGCATTTAAAAACTATAATATCTTTAATTAAAAAGAAAGGATTAAGATTAGCAAAATGGAAATTGTATATAAAATAATGGAAACAATATTGCCTTTTGGCTTCTTAGAATATACATTTATGAAAAATGCATTTTTAGCAATTTTATTAGTATCTCCAATATTTGCAATATTAGGAACAATGATAGTAAATAATAAAATGGCTTTTTTCTCTGATGCATTAGGACATTCAGCATTAACAGGAATTGCAATAGGAATGCTACTTGGAATAACTAATATGAATATATCAATGATTTTATTTGCAATAGTTTTTGCATTGTTACTTAATTTAGTAAAAAATAAAACAAGTTATGGTGCAGACACAATAATTAGTGTATTTTCTTCAATAGCAATAGCTTTAGGACTTGCTATTCTTGCACAAAGTGGCAATTTTAATAAGTATTCAAGTTATTTAGTTGGAGATATATTAAGCATATCAAGAGCAGAAATAATCTATCTAGCAATAGCATTTGTTTTAGTATTTATTTTTTGGAGTAAGCTATTTAACAAATTAAATGCAGTTAGTATTAATCCAATGCTCGCTAAATCTAAAGGCATAAATGTAAAATTAATAGATAATATTTTTGCAATCACAATAGCAATAATGGTTATGATTTCAATAAGATGGGTAGGAATACTACTTATTAATTCTATGATGATACTTCCAGCTGCTTCAAGTAGAAATATTACAAAAAATATGAGAAGCTATCATGCATTTTCAATAATATTTGCATTATTCTCAGGAATAGTTGGACTTATTATTTCATACTATACTAACATTCCGACAGGACCAATGATTGTAATATTGTCAGGAATAATATATTTTATAACTTTTGGAGCAAGAAAACTTGTAAATAAATAAAAATAGAAAGGTAAATCTTATGTCTAGAAAAAAAGTAAATAAAAAAAGTGTGAAAGCAGAAAAGAAAAAAAGTAAATTTAAAGCAATCTTTATTTTAGCTATTGTACTAGTAATAGTAGCATTAGGAATATTTTTTTATACAAATAGAACAGAGCCTTCACTTGCATTAAGAGAATATTTTTCAAAACTATCTAATAAAGAGTATGAAGCAATGTATGACCTAGTAATAACAGATATGTCTAAAGAAGACTTTGTTTCAAGAATAAAAAATATTTATGAAGGAATAGAAACAACTAGTATTTCTATAGCCATTACAACTAATTCAACTAACGAAGAAGACAAAGAATTAACCAATATAACTTATACAAATAAAATAGAAACAATGGCAGGAAGTGAAAGCTTTATTAATACTGCCAAAGTAAAACAAGTAGATGGAAAATATAAAATTTTATGGGATTCATCTATGATATTTCCAGATTTAAAAGATAATCAAAAGGTAAGAGTAAATACAATATCTCATACTAGAGGAACAATATATGATAAAAATGGATTAGCTTTAGCAAAAGATGGTTCAATATATCAAGTAGGTCTTGTACCAGGAAAAATGAATGAAACAACTAACTTAGATACTATAGCAAGTCTTTTAAATATATCTAGGGAAACAATACAAAATAATTTAAATGCTTCATATGTAAAAGATGATACTTTTGTACCTTTAAGAAATATATCAAGAGAAGAACAAGAATTAAAAAACAAATTATTACAAATAAAAGGAATTATGATTTCAGATATGACAGCTAGAGTATATCCATATAAAGAAGCAACATCTATTCTTACTGGATATGTACAAGAAAAAGAAGGAAAGACAGGATTAGAATATGCTTTTAATGATAGACTAAAAGGCGAAGATGGAGTAGAAATATATATTGTAGACGAGAATGGCTCAAAAGTAAAAACAGTTCAGACTAAAGAAGTAAAAAATGGAGAAGATATAAAATTAACAATAGATGTAAATATTCAAA
This sequence comes from uncultured Clostridia bacterium, assembly GCA_947624735.1. Taxonomy (GTDB): domain Bacteria; phylum Bacillota; class Clostridia; order TANB77; family CAG-508; genus CAG-793. The sequence continues at coordinate 10,349 of CANQLM010000010.1, forward strand.
ATAAGGTATATGAACAATTTAAAGAAGACCAAGGAGCATCAGTAGTAATAAACTACAATACAGGAGAAGTTTTAGCATTAGTTAGTACTCCTAGCTATGATGCAAATAAATTTAGCTTAGGAATTACAGATGAAGAATGGGAAAAACTACAAAATGACAATAAAAAACCAATGTTTAATAAATATTTAGCTACATATGCACCAGGTTCTTCATTTAAGCCTATAATAGGAGCAATAGGACTTATGACAAACAGTTTTACAGCTACCGATGATTTTGGAAGAAGCGGAACAAAATGGCAAAAAGATAGCTCTTGGAAAGATTTATATATTACAACCTTAGAAACATACTCAGGACCAGCAAATTTGGAAAATGCATTAGTATATTCAGATAATATTTATTTTGCAAAAGCAGCTCTTAAAATAGGAAAAAACAATTTACAAAAAGAACTTAATAAATTAGGATTTAATGAAAAATTATCATTTGTACAAGATGTATCAAAATCAACCTTTGGAAGTATGGATAGCGAAGCATCCTTGGCAAACTCAGGATATGGACAAAGTGAAATACTGGTTAATCCAATTCATATGGCAAGTATATATTCAGCATTTGCAAATGGAGGCAATATGGTTCAGCCTTATATAGAATATGAACTTGATGAACAAGGAAATCCAGTAAGTAAAATATATAAACAAGAAGTATTTTCACAAAGAGTTACAGATATAATAAAACAAGATTTAATACAAGTAGTTGAAAAAGGTACTGCTAAAGACTGTAAAATAGAAGGAAAAACAATAGCAGGAAAAACAGGAACTGCAGAAATTAAAGAAAACCAAAATGATACAAATGGAACCGAAATAGGATGGTTCAACTCATTTGATGAAAATGGAATACTCTTGATTGCTATGTGCCAAGACACAAAAGCAGTTGGAGGAAGTCATTATGTTGTTAAAAAAGTAAGAAATTTTTGGGATGAGGTAATAAAGGAGTAAAATAAAAATGGGAAAAGTTATATGGAAACCAGGAACATTTGAATATCCTATACCAGCAGTAATGGTCAGCTTAGGAGATATGGAAAAGTCTAATATAATCACAGTTGCTTGGACAGGAATTATAAATAGTGATCCAGCTATGGTTTATATATCTATTAGAAAAACTAGATATTCTTACAATATAATAAAAGAAACAAAGGAATTTGCAATAAATCTAACAACGAAAAATCTAGCTTATGCAACAGATTGGTGCGGTGTAAAAAGTGGTGCAAACGTAGATAAATTTAAGGAAATGCATTTGACTAAACAAAAAGCAGAAAACATTAAATGTCCGCTAATTAAAGAAAGTCCTGTATCAATAGAATGCAAAGTTGTTGACATTAAAGACTTAGGAAGCCATACAATGTTTGTAGCAAAAGTTTTGTCAATAGATGCAGATGAAAAATATATAGATGAAAAAGGTGCTTTTGATATTTCTAAATGCGATTTAATTGCCTATGCAAATGGTGGATATTATCAATTAGGAAAGAAAATAGGCAAGTTTGGATATTCAGTACAAAAAAAGAAAAAAAGTAAATAAATATATTATAAAAAGAATCCCCCACACAAAACTGTGTGGGGGAAAAGCATTTTTAAGTCATAAGTTCAATAGCCCGCTGGCAAAGCTTACTTCTAAGAGATTTTTGAGAGTTCATACTGATTTGCCAAGCAAGTCCTTCTTCTTTCCAAACTTCCATCATATAGACAATACCATTCATTTTACGAGAAAGATTGGAAGACTTAACTTGATAAGGATCGCCAAGTATAACCAGTTTAGAACCTTCTGAGATTCGAGTTATAATGTTGATAAAGAAATTTGGATCAATATTTTGTGCTTCGTCAACGATTACAAAACTATCTTCAAAACTGTGTCCTGCGAGGAATCCTAAGGGTTGAACTTGAATTAATCCACTTTCAAGAAAACTTGAGAGCTTACTATTAGCATCACTTTTATTGATTTTTGATCCCAAACAGCCATTGGCCTTAACGCTATCTTCCTTTAAAATTTTAAGCAATGCATCAAAAATTCCACCAAAATAAGGATTAAGTTTTTCAACAATGCTACCAGGAAGATAACCCAAACTTTCACCAACGTCTGTTATTGCCGGAGTAGAGATAATAATTTGATTGTAATTGTGAGAAAATTTATTGCTACATTGAAGTTGCTCAAAAGCTGCAGACATAGTAGTATAAGTTTTACCAGTGCCAGCGGCTCCAGAAGCAATTACCAAAGGAGCAATTTCCGGCGGAGCATATAAGCCTTCAAGTAAGAAAGTTTGTTCAACATTCTTAGGCGATACCTTTCTTGCTAAATCTTTATAATGCAAAGAATAAATAGTACCATTGGAATATCTGCCAAGGAGGGTTCCACCTAACGAATTGTTGAGTATGATAAATTGATTTTCATACAAATTATCTTGATAAAAGCATACTTTTCCAAAATCATTAAAACTCTCAAAAATATTATCTGGGACATTAAGGCTAATTAATCCAGTATAACGGTCAGCGGGACGTGGAAAAAGTTTGTCCGAAACCGCTTTAGCTCTAATTCCAAGACTTGATGCATATTTGAGCATAACAGGATTTTGAGAAAGTAATATCACATCATAATCTTTATAGGTGTTTTCAGAAAGATACTTACAGAGCATCAAATTCCTCTGGTCTATCACCGAAATGATAGAACTAAAAGTTTTAAAATCTTGTCCTTTTAAAAATTCAGAGTTCATTATGCGAATAAAAGTACCATTTTCTTGTTCAAATTCCTTGTCCAATTCAGCCCGGGAAAGATAGTCACATACTGCGCTTGCGAAAACCTTTTTTATGCCATTGAAGTGATAAAGGTTGTTTAATACCGAAAGAGGTACAACAATTACATCTCCTTTTTCGCCGATTTTGAGATAGGCTTTGGGTGCAGAGAGAAGGGCGCCTTCAAGGGCAACGTAAACGGTTTTGCTAGACATTAACAACACTCCTTTTTTATGTCACTTGAAATCTCTTGTGACATAATATGATTTACATTCGGATTATATCACCCTTTATTTCGTATTTCAATATAAAAAAATAAAAAAATAATAAATTAAGCATTTGCAAATTTTTGCTTAACTTGGTCGATTTTTTGTTGTTCTGCTTCTTCAGTTTTATACCAACCTTTTTCAGCCATTAAATTATACAATTTATTTTGTATATTTAATGATTCTTCTAAAGCACATTGAAATGCTTCATGTACTTCTGCAGTTGTTGATTCAAGAGTTCCATGAAGGTATAAATCGCATACACCTTTTATTACTAATAACTCATTTTCCATTAAATCTCTGTCTTCCATAAAAATATCCTTTCTTGTGTGCAACATGTACACACATATTAAAAATCTTCTTATAATAATTTTAAAAATTTGTCTAAAAGTTCTGCATGTTTTTTCTCTAATTCTCCCATATAAGAAGATAAAGCCACATCTTGTAATTTGGCTGATGTTTTAACAGAGCATGATTTCATAAATTTTTCATGTCCTAAAGCATCTTCAACATATAAAAGTTCTTTACTCGTCATTTTTATCACCACCTAAAACTATTATTTCCAAAAATAATAAAAATATGCAAAATTTTACTTTAATTAAAAATTTTTAAAATATAATTGCAATAAAAAATAATCTCGTTCTAATGTAAGAATAAACCGAATACAATTAATCAAAAGAATTAACATGGGGGTTTTACATGAAGAACGATTCAATAGAGAAGCGTGTAATTCATTTAGCACACTATATAATAGATTCAAAAGATACAGTAAGAGGAGCAGCGAAAAAGTTTGGAGTAAGCAAAAGCACAGTACACAAAGACATGTCTGAGAGACTTAAAGAAGTAAGCCCATCATTGTATGAGGAGGTAAGAAAAGTACTTGATGAAAATAAAGCAGAAAGACACATAAGAGGAGGAATGGCAACAAAATTGAAATATAGTAAGCTAAACCAATACAGAAAAATGCAAGAAAATTAAATGTATCTTGTCCAAATCAAATGTTAATCAAAATCTACCTTATGAAGGTAGATTTTTTATGTCAAGCCAAAGAATTTTACCAAAACACTTGAAAAAAAATAAAATATATGGTATTATTAAAAATAGTCGATATAAATGAACACGTAGGAGGTGCTAAAAATGGCAAAATGTGATATCTGTGGAAAAGCAGTAGCAAATGGAAATCAAATAAGTATAGCTCGTTCACATGTTAGTAGAAGAGCTCCAAGAACATGGAAACCAAATTTAAGAACAGTAAGAATAAAAGTAAACGGAGAAAATAAAAAAATGCATGTATGTGCAAAATGCTTACGTTCATCAAAATTAGAAAATGCTTAAAATAAAAAAACGTCAACTTACAAGTTGGCGCTTTTTTTAATTTTTTAGGAAATTTTTAAATCAACATATTGTATTCTTATGTAAAAGGTAGAAATAAATTATTTTTCTTTAATTCCAAAAACTAACTTTACAAAACCTCTTAACCATTTTGGAACTTTTTTTACTACAATGGTCATTATTATACCTCCTTTTTTGACAACTACATAACTATTTAATTATGAAAATATTATACTGCTTTCTAAAAAAATGTTTTATACTACTTTTGCCACAAACAAATGAAACCAACAGCAATAATTGTACAACCAATTATAAATAGCCAACCTGAAATTGGAAGTAATAGAACAAGCAAGACACCTAAACCAAAACCTATTAAACAGGTAGCAAGTAGCTTCTTTAGTATTCTCCACATATATTACCTCCTTTATAACAGTATATGAAACAAAAGCAAAATGGTTACGAGCACAAAATAAGTAAAAATTGTATTATAAATAATAAACTTGGAAAAAATTATACAAACATATTCACTAAAAAAGTTTTTTATGATATAGTAATCATATGGGGGAAAATAAATAAATGAGTCGAAAAAAGAAAAGAAATAGAGTTGCACACGCAATTAGAAGAAGTCTTATTTCGTTGATTTCTTTAGGTATAGTGGCATTTCTTATAAATATAGCTCCTAACTATGAAAAAACAGGATTAGAAGATAAAACAAATTTGATTATTAACAATAATAATATAACTAAAAGTCTTAAATCAGACATTATAATAGAAGATAAAGTAATATATTTATCATTTGATGATGTTAAAAACTTTTTTGATGAATATTTAATGTTAGATGGCAGTAGAATTATCACTACATCCAATACAAAAACTGCCTTAATTCCATTAGAAGGAAATAAAATATATGAAAACGGCTCATACACAAACATAAATTATAAAATACTACAAAAAGATGGTCAATATTATCTACCAATGAATAAATTTAACTTAATATATAATTATGAGATAAAATATAATGAGAACAAAAATATAGTTACAATAGATTCATTAAATAGAAAAGCAGTTACTGCAATAGCTTCAAAAAATTTAAGTGTAAAATATAAGCCAACAACTCTTTCTAAAACATTAGAAAAAGTAAAAAGAGGAGATACTTTATACGTTGTTCAGAACTTTGAAAAAGGAATAGATGAAAAAGAAGGCGACTGGTTAAAAGTTCGTACAACAAGTGGAATAATAGGATATGTAAAAGAATCAAAACTTATAAATAAAAAAGCAATTAGAGAAAATTTACAAAAAGAAAAAATAAATGGAAAAGTTAGTATGGTTTGGGATTACTATAATCAATATACTGCAGCACCACAAAGAACAGGTACAATTAAAGGAGCAAATGTAGTGTGTCCATCCTTCTTTGAACTAAAATCAGATGGAAGTTTAGCTGTAAATGTTGGAACAAGCGGACAAAATTATATTAAATGGGCAAAGGACAATAACCTAGAAATTTGGCCAGTGCTATCAAATAGTATGTTAAATAATTTAGGAGCCGTATCGAAGATACTAAGTACCTTTGAAACAAGAGCAAATTTAATAGATAATATAATAAATGAACTAGTAAAAATAGACGTAGATGGTATACATGTAGATTTTGAAAATATGTATAAAGAGGATAAAGATAATTATTCAAGATTTATAATTGAACTTGCACCAAGACTTAGAGAAATAGGAATAACCTTAAGCGTATTGCTAACTGCACCAGATGGCTCTGACACATGGTCTTTATGCTATGATAGAAATTTAATTGGAAAAGTTGCAGACTATGTTGTATTTATGGGATATGATGAACATACTGGCTCATCAAAAACAGCAGGAACAGTAGCAGGTGCAGATTGGGTAGAACTAAATATTAAAAAATTCTTAGGACAAGAAGGAATAAGTAAAGACAAAATCATTTTAGCAATGCCATTCTACACAAGATTATGGCAAGAAACAGATGGAACACTTACAAATAAAGTTGTAAATATGAATCAAATAGAAATTCCTAGTGATGCAAAAAAAGCGTGGAACAATACTTTAAAACAAAATTATATGGAGTATACTAGAAACGGTAGTACATTTAAAATGTGGATAGAAGATGAGCAATCAATTAGTGCAAAAATAGACTTAGTAGAACAATATGAATTAGCAGGAGCCGGCTTCTGGGAAAAAGACAGAGAAAAAGAAACTATTTGGGACATAGTATATGATAAATTAAAATAAATGTAATAAAAAAACAATCACTTGAATATAATATATCAGGTGATTGTTTTGAATTTAGCATATGTAAAATGGGATAAGCCTAAAGAAGGAATTTTAGGTCTTATTTTATATAAAATAAGAAATATTTTTAATTTAGTCTATAAGGACAAGTATATAAAAGAAAACTACTATATATCTAATCTAAAAGAAAAGTCCACAAATAGACTATTAAAAATTTTAAAAAAAGATAATATAGAATGTATAATTGCTGAAAAAGGAATAAATGTAGAATATAAAACACTAAATGGCAAAATAGCTTTAAAATATATGCTTCCTGAAGTTGTTAAGTATTGTTTTAAGCTAATAAAACCAAAAATAGAAGAAATATTTGTATGTACTAATAAATTTTCAAATGAAAATGTACAAATAATAAAAGACCTAGCATCATATGTAAAAGTTGTTAATATAATATCAGATAATAGCAAATATTTAATTTTAGAAAAAAATTTAGAAAAAGAAGGGATATATATTACAGTAAATAATAACAAAAGAAAATCTTTAAAAAGAGCCAATGTTGTTATAAATTTTGATTTTAAAGACTTAAAAAATTATAGTATAAATAGAAGTATGATTTTTATTGATATTTCCGACAAATTTACTATAGAAAAAGGATTTGATGGTATATATATCAAAGGTGTAAAGATTGGAACAGATAAAATAATGCGTATATTTAGCGAATATGAAAATTTTGAAAAAAGTCAATTAATAGAAGCGGAAATGATAAAGCTAGATAAATATGATGTTGTAAGAAAATATATTCAAATGAATAAATTCGATATAGCACAAGTTGTTGGAGAAAGAGTTATTCAAAATGAAGAATTTAAAAGAATAGAAAAAATGGTTATTTAATATAAAAAATTACAAAATAAGGAAAAATATTTTATGAAAAATTTGTGAAAAAACTTGACAAAATTTAAAGATTGAATTAAGATATAGTAACTATGTTAAAGAAAGGAAGAATACTTGTATAAAGCATATATTACACAAGTTAATTACAGCATATATGCAAAAGGAGGATATAAATGGAAAACGAAGAAGTTTTATTAACACAAGAAGGATATGATAAATTAGAAGCTCAACTAGAGTATTTAAAAACAACTGAAAGAACAGAAATAGCTGGAAGAATAAAAGTAGCTTTAGGATATGGAGATTTATCAGAAAATTCAGAATATGATGAAGCAAAATCAGCTCAAGAATTAAATGAAAATAAAATTATAGAATTAGAAAATAAATTAAGACATGCAAAAATTATAGATGAATCAGAAATAGACACCAAAACAGTTCAAGTAGGCAATATAGTAGAAGTACATGATATGGAATTTGATGAAGATGTAACATACACGATAGTAGGTTCAACAGAAGTTGATTTATCTCAAAATAAAATATCAAATGAATCTCCTATAGGTAAAGCATTACTTGGAGCAAAAAAAGGCGAAATAGTAAGTGCTAATATACCATCAGGAATAGCACAATTTAAGGTACTTTCAATAAAGAAGTAGAATATTTAAAAATGTATTATAAATAAAAAAGAGTTTCAAAACTCTTTTTTTTATGCAAAATTAATACATGTAAACATATTGCAATATATTTAAATTAGTGATATAAAATAAGCAGGAGAAATATATGAAAAACATAAAAGACTATAATATAGACGACTTGAAAAAAGAACTTGAAGCCTTAGGGGAAAAGCCATTTAGAGCAGAGCAAATTTTTAAATGGCTTTATATAGATAAAGTAAAAAGTTTTGATGAGATGACTAATATATCATTAGAATTAAGAAAAACTTTAAAAGAAAACTATGATATATGTAATTTTAAAATAGCCAAAAAGCTAGAATCCGTAGATGGAACTAAAAAATATTTATTTGAACTTTCAGATGGTAATGCAATAGAATCAGTATTAATGGAATATCATTTTGGAAAAACAGTATGTGTATCATCACAAGTAGGATGCAAAATGGGATGTAAATTTTGTGCATCAACTGGAATTCCATTTGAAAGAAGTTTAAGTTCAGGAGAAATAGTTGAACAAATAATAGCAATAGAGCAAGATACACAATCTAAAATATCAAATGTTGTATTTATGGGAATAGGAGAACCATTTGACAATTACGACAATGTATTAAATGCAATCAAAATTTTAAATAACCCAAAAGGACTTAACATTGGAGCAAGGCATATAAGTATATCAACAAGTGGAATTGTTCCAAAGATATATGCTTTAGCAGATGAAAATGTGCAATGTACGTTATCAATATCACTTCATAGTAGTAACAATGAAACTCGTTCAAGTATGATGCCAATAAACAATGCATATAATATACAAGAACTAATTAAAGCTTGTAAATACTACATACAAAAAACTAATAAAAGGATATCTTTTGAATATGCTTTAGCAAAGGACAACAACGATAATTTAAAAGATGCAGAAGACTTAGTGAAATTATTAAAAGGAATGTTATGCCACGTAAATCTAATACCAATAAATAAAATAGAAAATGGCAAATATACAAAAAGCTCACTTGAAAATATAATTAAATTTAGGGATTACTTAAATGATAATGGAATCACAGCAACAATAAGGCGTGAGCTGGGTTCAGACATAAATGCAGCATGCGGACAACTTAGAAGAACAAATCTAAAAATTTCTAAAAACTAACGTGTAAAACTAGCACAAATAAAGAAAAACAAATCTAATAACAACCAAAAAATGAATAATAATAAATAAAAAGGGCAAAATTTTAAAGTAAAATTAGGAGGAATAATTAATGACAAAGGCTTTTGCAACCTCAGATGTAGGAAAAGCTAGAGAAATTAATGAAGATTATTTTTATATAAGTTACCCAGATGATGAATTAAATCTTTTTATATTGGCAGATGGAATGGGTGGATATAATGGCGGAGAAATAGCAAGTAAATTAGCTGTAACATCAGCAAAGAATTATATTCTAACCAATTTCAACAAGGAAAAGACAGAAAAAGATGATTTATTAAACTTAGTAAAAAGTAGTATGCAATATGCAAATATGGTAGTTTTTGAAAAAGCTAAAGAAAACTCAGAAATTAGCAATATGGGAACTACCTTAGATATATGCATAATATATCAAAATAAAGCTTTTATAGGACATATCGGAGACAGTAGAATTTATAGATTTCGAAAGGAAACTATTAGAAAATTAACTAAAGACCATAGTTATGTTCAACAACTAGTAGATGAGGGAAAAATAACTAAAGAAGAAGGAATGAAACATCCAAAGAAAAATATGCTTATGAAGGCTCTTGGATGTACAACTTATGTAGAACCCGACGTATCAGTACATGGATTTATTAATGAAGATACAATTCTTATGTGTTCAGACGGATTAACTAATATGGTACCAGAACAAGAAATAAAACAAATCATTAATGAAAATCCAGCAGATGCTACTAAATTATTAGTACAAAGAGCAAATGACCTTGGTGGAAATGACAACATAACTGCAATAATCATAAGGTAAGGAGATTAATTATGAACTTAATAGGTAAAATAATTGGGAATAGGTATGAAATCTTAGAAGAAGCAGGAAATGGTGGAATGGCTACGGTATTTAAAGCAAAAGACCATGTTCTTAATAGATATGTAGCTGTAAAAGTATTAAAAGATGAATATACAACAGATTCAGACTTCATAAAAAGATTTAATACAGAAGCTCAATCAGCAGCAGGACTATCCCATGCAAATATAGTATCTATTTATGATGTAGGATACGAAGAAGAAAACAACTTATACTACATAGTAATGGAATTAGTCAAAGGAAAAACTTTAAAACAAATAATAAAAAAAGATGGAGTTATTTCATGGAAATGGGCAGTAAATATTGCAATGCAAATAGCATCAGCACTAGAAGAAGCTCATAAAAATGGAATAGTGCATAGAGATATAAAACCGCATAATATAATAATTACTGAAGATGGAATAGCTAAAGTTACTGATTTTGGAATAGCAAAAGCAGTATCAAATTCTACAATAACAGCATTTGGAACAACAATAGGTTCAGTACATTATTTTTCACCAGAGCAAGCAAAAGGTGGAATAACTGATGCAAAATCAGACTTATACTCATTAGGAGTTGTAATGTTTGAAATGCTAACAGGCACAGTACCATTTGATGCAGATACACCTGTATCAGTAGCATTAAAACATATGCAAGAAGAACCAAAAGAACCAATAGAACTTAACCCAGATATTCCAACAGCAATTAATCAAATTGTAGTAAAAGCAATGAGAAAAGATCCAAGTGAAAGATATCAAAATGCTACAGAAATGTTAAAAGATTTAGCAAAAGCACTAAAAGATCCAGATGGAGATTTTGTTATCATTGAAAATAAAGACGGCGAATATACAAGGGTAATGAAAACAGTAAAAACAGATAAAAACAAAGCCGGAAAGAAAAAAGAAAATTTTTTCACAAAACATCCAGCATCTAAAGTTGTATTATTTATATTAGGACTAATTTTATTATTTTTAATAGTATTCTTTGTTACAAAAATAGCATTAGATGGCGGAATTACAAAAAAGGTTAATATACCAAACTTAGTAAATAAAACTCTTGAAGAGTGTAAAACAGAAGTAGATTCATTAAAATTAAAATTAGAATCACAAGAAGTAGCAAGTAGCGAAGTAGAAGAGGGAAAAATAATTTCTCAAGAACCACCATTTAAGCAAGGAGAAAAAATTAAGCAAGGTGAAATAATAAAGGTTGTGGTAAGCAAAGGACCAGAAACAAACGAACTACCAAGTTTTATAGGTAAAAAAATAGAAGAAGCTAGAGAAATGGCAAATGCAATAGGAATTACTTTAGTTGAAGAAGTAACAACAAGTAGTACAGTTGAACAAGGATATGTTATAGGTCAAGGAACAGAAGAAGGAGCAATAGTAAAATCAGGAGATGAAGTTACAGTTCAAGTAAGTAGTGGGGCAGAAAAAACAAAAGTTCCTTATGTAATAGGAATGGATGAAGGAACTGCAAACGCAACCCTTGTAAATGCAAATCTTAAGGCTAATATAACATATGTAAATGATAGTGAAAAGGAAAATGGAAAAGTAATTTCTCAAAGTGTTGAATCAGGAGAAGAAGTAGAAGCAGGAACAACGATTGACCTTACTGTAAATAAAATTGAAAAAGAAGAAAAGACAGTACAATTATACTTAGATGTTGTACCACAAGTATATAATAAAGCAAATGACAACACAGTAAACACAACTCAAGAAGAACCAACAGATGCGGTAACCATAACAGTTATAGTAAATGGTAAAACTACAATAAATGGAAAAGCATCTAAAGTAGGAAACAAAAATGAAGACTTAGGAAAAATTACAGGTTCAGGAACACAAAAAATCGAAGTCAGAATTACACAAAATGGTCAAACAAAAGCATTGACAAGTGAAATAAATATTGATGAATTTGATAACAATGCAAAACATTATATAACAAATAAATAAATTAAAATCACATTAAGTATTAGAAAATAATATTTAACGTGATTTTTTATATGTATTTAAAATTTCTTAGCTAAAACTCTTGCTAAATATACTCCAGAACAAGATGCCATCATTA
>CANQLM010000011.1 GCA_947624735.1 uncultured Clostridia bacterium
AAACGTTAGCAGAACAGACAGATGGAACAGCGGTAGCAGGAGATATATTAAGTGGAAAGACAGCGTATGTAGATGGAGCAAAAGTGACAGGAACGATGACAAACAATGAGAAAAAGGAAATAAAAATAGGAGCAGGAGAGAAATATACAATACCCCAAGGATATCATGGAGGAGCAGGAACAGTAGTAGCAAAAACGTTAGCAGAACAGACAGATGGAACAGCGGTAGCAGGAGATATATTAAGTGGAAAGACAGCGTATGTAGATGGATCAAAAGTAACAGGAAGTATGACAAATAATGAAGCTAAAAATATAGAACTAGAACCAGGAAAAGAATATACAATACCACAAGGATATCATAGTGGAACAGGAATAGTGGCGGCAAAATCATTATCAAATATAACAGCACAACCAGAGGATGTAGTAAAAGGCAAAACATATAATGATGGAACAGGAACTTTACAAACAGGAACATTAGAAGTAAAAGGAAAACTAAATAGAGTAGTTGTCCCTGTAGCTAATTATTATTTACGGAGATCGAGATACTCCTGCTGCAGCACATTCAGCTGATATGAAAAATATTCTGCCAAACCATTATAAAGAGATAACTTTAGATAATTTTGCTTGTGTTTTGATTGGAATTGCAGGGCGGTTGTTATGGTGGTGTAACAGGAGAATGGGTAAGAGACCATACAATGTCATATAACCCTGAAACTGGTATTTTTACGACTAGTGGAAACAAGTGGTATGACGATGGGTATCTAGCTGGTTGTACTGTAACTTGGTATTGCTACTATATAGAATAATTTATAATATTGGTGTAATAACAGATTGAAGAGAATATAAAAATAAAAACCAACCTTAGAAAGTATTTCTGAGGTTGGTTTCTATTTCTATATTATATGAAATTAATATCTATTGCATCCGCAAGGCATTTCATCCTTTTTTGGAGGACAATTAGGTTTCTTATCACATTCTTTTTCAGGTTCTTCTTTTTTATTGCAACCACAATCTTCTTTCATATTTTCCTCTTTTTTGCAAGGAAACATTTCTTCAAAATCATAATCTGGTTTGAAATCAGTTTTGCAATCGCATTCTAATTTTACACCTTTTAAGCATCTACCTTCACGATGGCATTTAGCACATATTTTAACATGGTCTACTGAGTTAGCCCATACTTGAACAGAGTATTTTTTTCCAGGACATAATGGTCCAAAAACAAATTCTCCATCATCATCTGTGAATGTATGAGAAACAGGTTTTAATTCCTTTTTACCCATCTTGTATTCAACTTCAACAAGTTTTACAACTGCATCCTTAACAGGGTCTTTGAAACAATTTCTTACTATTCCATATATGACATCTCTGTTATCTTGAGCTAGAGTAATATCTAAATCATATTGTTTTCCATTTGCTATATAGCCGTCAATATCAACTATAGGGCAATTTGATTCGAATCTTTTTTCATCTAATTCCATTTATATAATTCCTTTCTTTGGCTTAAAGCCATTATTAATATATATTATGAAAATTAAATAAGAAATGATAATGTTTTATATAAAAATAAAGTAAAAAAATAAATAAATATAATACTTGAATTAAAATATTTACAATGATACAATACAAAATAGAAAAGATAGACAGAATATAGTTAAATAAAAAATAATAAAGAAGGAAAAAAATAAATGTCTTTAGCAATTGCAAAATCAAAATTACCAATGGAATTTATACAAGAACTATATATGGATTTTAACGAGAGAAATGCAGACAAAATTTTATTAGGCATGCTTGACGAAAGAAATACTACTTTGAGGGTAAATACTTTAAAAACAAATAATAAAGCTATAAAACAGGTATTAAAAGAATTAAATATTGAATATGAACAAGTATATTTTTATGAGGACGCATTTATTATAAAGAATAAAAAGGAAAAAGACTTACAAAATCTTGAAATATATAAAAATGGCAGTATATATATTCAAAGTTTATCAAGTATGTTACCACCCTTAATCTTAAATCCACAACCAGGAGACAATGTTTTGGACTTAACAGCTTCGCCTGGAAGTAAAACTACACAAATGTCTGCATTGATGCAGAATAAAGGATATATTTTGGCAAATGAAATTGATAAAATAAGATGTGATAAATTACGTTATAATATAAAAATGCAAGGTGCACAGAATGTGGAAATTATCAATGAAGATGGTAGAAAAATAAGTAAAGATGTAAAAGAAAAATTTGATAAAGTCTTATTAGATGTTCCATGTAGTGGAGAAGGTAGATTTTTAATAAATAAACCTAAGACGTATTTAAATTGGTCAAAAAAACAAGTATTAGAACTTAGTAATATGCAAAAAGAGTTATTTGAAAGTGGATATAATGCATTGAAAAGAGGAGGCACCTTAGTATATTCAACTTGTACTTTAAATAAAATAGAAAATGAAAATATAATAGATTGGGCAATAAAAAAATTAGGTGCAGAGATATTAAATATAAATATTAAATTAAATGAATTAACTAAAGTATCAACCAAGGGATTAGACAAGGATGTAGAAAAAGCAATAAAAATATTACCTTCAAAAAATATGGAAGGATTTTTTGTCTGCTTATTAAAGAAACCAAAATAAAAAATCAAAACCTGAATTAGATTTATCAAGTTAATTCAAGTTTTGATTTTTATTTTATTTATTAAGCAAATAAATTCCTATATTTAAATATGTTGCATAAACAGTCCAAATAAGATAAGGAATTTGAAGTAATCCTGATACTTTGTTCTTTTGATAAAACCTGTAAATCATAATAGCAACTAAAATAGCAAGAAGAATAATCCACATTATAGAAAATAATCTCCATTTAAGTACAAAGAAAAAGATTGGCCATAGTAAATTTACAAATAACTGGGTAAAATAAATTTGATTGATTTTTTCATCTATTAAGTTTTGCTCTTTTAGAATTCCATAAGATACTCCCATTAGAATGTAAAGAATAGTCCACACTACAGGGAAAAGCCAACCCGGAGGAGCTAAAGGTGGCTGAGCTAAGTTGTTATAATCCATTGAACCTGATATAATAAAGCCAACTATTCCTCCTAAAACAACAGGTACTAAAATTTCCTTTAAATACAGTTTAAATTTTGACATATGCACCTCCTGGGACAGAATAAAAAAGTTCAAGCTATTTTCTAAATAAAAAGTCATCGTCCCTTTTTAAACTAGTATATTCAATAGAAGATGAAAAAATACTTGTTTTTATACTGACCTATCAGTCTAATTATCAAATTAAACAAAAAGTGGTAAAATAATTTAGACAAAAAAATAATCAAAAGAGGTAAATTATATGAAATATACAAAAATTAGAGATTTAAAACAAATGCTTGAAGTTAGTGGAAAGCTTTATGGTAATAGACCAGCATATAAAATTAAAATATCTAACGAAAATGAAAAAAAGAAATATTTAACAATAACACATAAGCAAGTTAGAGATATGGTAGATTCTTTAGGAACTGCATTAATAGAGATGGGACTTAAAGGAAAAAGAATAGCCGTAATAGGAGAAAACAGATACGAATGGGAAATTGCTTATTTAGCTATTGTTTGTGGTACAGGAATTGTAGTACCACTTGATAAAGCACTTCCTGAAAACGAATTAGAGAGCTTAATAGAGCGTTCAGGAGTAGAAGCCATATTTTATTCTAAACAATATGAAGAAGAGTTAAATAGAATAGTAAGACATGGTACAGGTAAACTAAAAAGACTTATTTCTATGGATTTAAAAGAGCATGAAAACGGAATTTATTCAGAAGCAGAATTAATAGAAACAGGAAGAAAACTTATAAGACTAGGAAATAGAAAATTTTTAGATGCTAAAATAAGTCCAAATAAAATGAGTATAATGCTATTTACATCAGGCACAACATCTAAATCAAAAGTAGTAGCATTATCACATAAAAATATATGTTCAAACTTAATGGATATAAAATCAGTCTTAGATATAAATGAAGAAGATAGAATATTATCATTCTTACCACTTCACCATGTATTTGAATGTACAGTAGGATTTTTATTTTCATTATATTCGGGAAGCCAAACATCCTTCTGCGACAGTATTAGGCAAATACCAGAAAATTTGCAAGAATATAAAATAACATTTATGTCTTCTGTTCCAGCAATTTATGAAAGTATGTATAAAAACATTATGAAAAAAGCCGAAAAAGAAGGCAAGAAAAAAGAACTAAATGATTTAATTGAAAAATATAAAGATAAATCAATGGAAGAAAAGAAAAAGGCATTTAAAGAAATACATGATTTTTTCGGTGGACACATAAAACTTCTTATAAGTGGAGCAGCAGCTTTAGATCCAAAAGTAGAAACAGGTTTTAGAAATTTTGGATTAAATTTATGTCAAGGATATGGCTTAACAGAAACTTCTCCAGTTATTGGAGTTGAAACAAAAGAAAATCTTAGAGTAGGTTCAATAGGAAAATCACTTCCAAGTGTAAAAGCTAAAATAGTAGATGTCAATAATGAAGGAATAGGTGAACTTGCAGTAAAAGGGCCAAACGTTATGTTAGGATATCTAGACAATGAAGAAGAGACAAAAGCAGTATTAAAAGATGATTGGTTTTATACTGGAGACTTAGCAAAAATAGATAAAGATGGATACATATTCATATGTGGAAGAAAAAAGAGCGTAATAGTTTTGAAAAATGGAAAAAACATCTTCCCAGAAGAAATGGAAAACTTAATAAATAGGATAGAAGGCGTTAAGGAATCGTTTATTTTTGGAAAAGCTAATAATCAAGATAAAGATGACATTAGAATAAATGTAAAAATAGTATTTGACAGAAAAATTATGAAAGATGCTTATAAAGTTGAAACAGACGAAGAAATATTAAAGGCTTTAACTGATAAAATAAAAGAAATAAATAAGGAAATGCCTTATTACAAGGCAATTAAAAAAATAATAATAACTGAAAAACCATTAATTAAAACAACAACATCAAAGATAAAAAGAGCTGAAGAACTTAAAACTGTAATGTAATGGCAAAGTAAAAAAAGATAGGAGAATATCTTGAAGAAAATAAAACTTGAAAATTTAGTTACTAAGACATTGGGAAAAGAAGTTTTTTACTATAGAAAAATTGACTCAACTCAGAAAGAAATTTGGAGAAGAATTGTAAATGAAAAAATACAAAATGGTACAATGATAATTGCTGATATTCAAACAGCAGGAATTGGAACTCACGGAAGAACATGGTACACCTCTCAAAAAGGAAACATTGCTTTTTCAATTTGTATTTTCCCAAATTGTAAGCCAGAGAATTTAAAAAATATAACAAAAGCAATAGCAGAAATCTTAGTAGATATATTCAAAGACTTTTACAAAATTGATATAAAAATTAAATCTCCAAATGATTTAATAATAAATAGAAAAAAAGTTGGAGGAATACTTACAGAAACAAGACTAAATGGCGAAAATGTTAAAGACTTAGTAATTGGAATTGGAATAAATATTACTAAAAAAGATTTTGAAGAAGAAATAAAAGATACTGCAACATCTATATATAAGGAATTTAAAATAAAAGTAGATAATGAAAGAATAATTACTGAATTTTGTAATAGATTCGAAAAGTTTCTTTTTAGAGAAAATATAGGAAAGGAGATAGGTTAGCTAATGAAAATAGCATTTTTATTTCCAGGACAGGGAGCTCAAGCATTACAAATGGGAAAAGATTTGTATGACGAATATCCTGAATATAGAAAAATATATGACGAAGTCTACAAAATTACAGGAATTGATGTAGCTAAAATAACATTTGAAGATGAGGAAAAATTAAATCAAACAAAATACACACAAATCTGTATTTTGACTATGAGTTTAGCAATTTTAGAATTATTAAAAAAAGAAAACATTGAAGCAGATGAACTAAGTGGATTAAGTTTAGGAGAATATAGTGCACTTATTCATAGCGGAAAAATTTCATTTGAAGATGGAGTAAAAGCAATAAAAATAAGAGGAGAACTTATGCAAGATCTAGCTCCAAAAGGTGATTGGGCTATGTCAGCGATAATTGGCTTAGATGAAAATCTTTTGAGAGAAGCTTGCAAGAAAGTTACAACTGGATTTGTGGATTTAGCTAATTTCAATTCACCAGACCAAATAGCTATATCTGGAGAAAAAGAAGCTGTTCTAGAAGCAATGGAAAATGCTAAAGCACTCGGGGCTAGAAAAGCAGTATTACTTAAAACATCAGGACCTTTTCACACTAAAATGCTAAAAGAAGCATCAGAAAATTTAAAGAAAGAATTAGAAAAAATTGAATTTAAAGAATTTAAAATAAATGTTGTAAAAAATTTAGACGGAAAAAAATATAGTGAAAACGATAATATGCCAAACTTACTTGCTAAGCACATTATAAGTCCAGTTAGATTTGTCGAAAGCATAAAAACAATGCTAGAAGATGGAATAGATACATTTATTGAAGTAGGACCAGGCAAAACTTTAAGTTCTTTTGTTAGAAAGACTAATCCAAATGTAAAAATTTTTTACATAAATAATAAAGCAACTTTAGAAGATACTGTAAAAACTATTAAAAGTTTATAAAAATTTAAATAAAAAAGAGGAAGATATAATTATGAATAAAGTAGCATTAATTACAGGAGCAACTAGAGGTATAGGAAGACAAATTGCTATAACTCTTGCACAAGAAGGATATGACATTGCTTTAAATTATAGAATTGAAAACGAAGACTTGCTAGATACACAAAAAGAAATAGAAAAGTATAATGTAAAGTGCTTAGCTGTTCAAGGAGATGTATCAGTTTTTGAAGATTGTGATAAAATGGTAAAGCAAGTAATAGAAAAGTTAGAAAGAATAGATGTGCTAGTAAATAATGCAGGAATAACTAAAGATATGCTCCTTTTAAGAATGAAAGAACAAGATTTTAAAGAAGTAATAGATGTAAACTTAATTGGAACATTTAATATGACTAAATGTGTAGTAAGTTATATGATGAAAGCAAGACAAGGAAGAATAATTAATTTGTCATCAGTTGTAGGAATTTCAGGAAATGCAGGCCAAAGTAATTATTCAGCATCAAAAGCTGGAATAATAGGATTTACAAAAAGTTTAGCAAAGGAATTAGCAAGTAGAAATATTTTAGTCAATGCCATAGCACCGGGATTTATTCAAACAGACATGACAAAAGTATTGAGTGATGAAGTAAAAGATAAAATATTAGAAACAATACCTTTAAGAAAATATGGAACTCCTGAAGATGTTGCAAATGTAGTAAAATTTTTAGCATCAAATGAAAGTAGCTATATTACAGGACAGGTAATAAATGTTGATGGAGGAATGTTAATATAAGAAAGGAGGATATGTTAGGTAAAACTAGCATAACTAAAAATGGATAGAAGAGTTGTAATAACAGGAATAGGTACAATTAACCCTATAGGAAATAATGTGGAAGAATTTTGGAAAGCTATTGAAGAAAATAAATGTGGTGTAGATGAGATTAAATTATTAGATGGCACAAAATTTAAAACCAAGTTTGATGCAGAATTAAAAAATTATGAAGCAGAAAAATATTTTGATCCAAAACAAGCAAAAAGATTAGATAGAGTTTCTCAACTCGCTTTAATCTCAGCAAGAGAAGCATTTAAAGATAGTAAAATATCACCAGAAAATACAGACTATAATAAAGTAGGAATTTTTGTAAGTTCTGGAATAGGCGGATTTTGTACTTTACAAGCTCAATGCGAAATAAACTTAGAAAAAGGCAATAGAAGAGTATCACCTTTACTTATCCCAATGGCTATAGCCAATATGCCTGCCGGAAATATATCAATAGAATTAGGACTAAAAGGAGAATCTATATCTATTGTAACAGCTTGTGCATCATCAACACATGCAATAGGAGAAAGCTATAGAACAATAAAAAATGGATGCGAAGATGTAATCTTAGCAGGTGGAACAGAAGCATCTATATGTGAAGCAGGTATGGCAGGATTTGAAAATATGAAAGCACTAACTAATGCAGAAGAAAAATCAAGGGCATCAATACCATTTGATAAAGAAAGAAGTGGCTTTGTTATGGGTGAAGGTGCAGGAGTTTTAGTATTAGAAGAACTTGAGCATGCACTAAATAGAAAAGCCAAAATTTATGCAGAAGTAGTAGGATATGGAGCAACATCAGATGCATATCATATCACATCACCTGATCCTTCTGGAGACGGAGCAATTAGATGTATGCAAAGAGCATTAGATGATGCCAATATAAAAATTTCTGATATAGATTATATAAATGCTCACGGTACATCTACAAGTTTAAATGATTCAACAGAAAGCAAAGCAATTAATTCCTTAATATCAAAAGAAAAAAATGCAGAAGAAATAAAGAAAAATCTTTTAGTAAGTTCAACTAAAAGTAATACAGGACATCTTTTAGGAGCAGCAGGAGCAGTAGAAGCAATAGCTTGTGTAAAAGCAATAGAAAATTCTTTAGTACCTGCTACTATAAATTATAAGGTAAAAGATGAAGAATGCGACTTGAATGTAGTACCAAATAAAAATATTAAAAAAGATTTAAAATATGTAATGTCTAATTCATTAGGATTTGGTGGACACAATGCAAGTATAATATTAAAAAAATATATGTAACCTTAAAACATAAAAAGGAGAAATATTATGGAATATGAGGAAATTAAAAAATTAATGGACGACATGGGAAATTCAAAATTAAGTGCAATAGATATTGAATTTCCAGATGGCATTAAAATAAAAATGGAAAAGAAAGAAAATGTCGTTGTAAAAGAAGTTGTTACAACTAAAAATATAGAAAGCAGTAACAATCAAGAATTAAGTAAAACTTCAAATCAAGAAAATAAAGATAATGCAAATCAAGAAAATAGCGATAGTGCAAATAAAGAAGAAGTAAAAGGAAATATAGTAAAATCACCAATGGTAGGAACTTTTTATATAAAACCATCTCCAACAGCTAATCCTTATGTAGAAGTTGGAAGTGAAGTAAAAAAAGGTACAATTTTATGTATTATAGAAGCAATGAAATTAATGAATGAGATAGAATCTGAATATGAAGGAAAAATTGCTGAAATATATGTAGAAGATGGTGAAGCGGTAGAATACGGCAAGCCTTTATTTAGAATAGTTTAATAGTAAAGGAAGAAGAAAATGTTAAATAAGGAAGAAATAAAAAAAATAATACCACAAAGAGAACCATTTTTAATGATAGATGAAGTAGAAAGTTTTGTCCCAGGAGAAAGTGCAATCGCTTATAAAAATGTAAATAAAGATGAATGGTATTTTAAAGGACACTTTCCGGGAAATCCAATTATGCCAGGTGTGTTAATTACGGAAAGCTTAGCACAAGCAGGAGCAGTTGCAATTTTATCTATGGAAGAAAATAAAGGAAAAAATGCTTTATTTGGTGGAATAGACAAAATGAAGTTTAAGAAAATGGTCGTTCCGGGCGACAGACTAAAGCTAGAAGTAAAAATAATAAAAAGAAAAGGCCCTATTGGAGTAGGAGAAGCCTTAGCAACAGTAGATGGAAAAATAGCTGCAAAAGGTGAACTTACATTTGCGGTTGTTTAAAGAATAGAAAAGCAAGTTTACATTTGTGGTTGTATAAAGCATAAGCATATTGCGGTTGTGTAAAAGAAAGGAGTTTCGTATAACACCAATTATACGAGTATACAAAGATGAACAAAATTTTAATAGCAAATCGTGGAGAAATTGCAGTTAGAATAATTAGAGCTTGTAAAGAAATGAACATAAAAACTGTAGCAGTATATTCAGAGGCAGACAAAGATTCATTACATACACGTTTAGCAGACGAAGCAGTATGTATAGGACCAGCTATATCAGCAAAAAGTTATCTAAACGTTAAAAATATACTTGAAGCAGCTAACATTACAGGTGCAGACAGTATACATCCAGGATTTGGATTCTTGTCAGAGAATAGCGACTTCGCAAAAATATGTGAAGAATCAAATATTAAATTTATAGGACCATCATACAAGGTAATTGAAATGATGGGTAATAAAGCTAATAGTAAAGAAATGATGAAAAAAGCTGGAATTCCAGTAGTTCCTGGCTCAGATGGAAGCATAAAAACTTTAGCAGAATGTATAAAAGTAGCAGAAAAAATAGGATATCCTATAATGCTTAAAGCATCTAGTGGCGGAGGCGGAAAAGGTATAAGAGTAGTAGAAAGAGAAGAAGAACTTGAAGAAAATTTTAAATTAGTTAAGCAAGAAGCAAGAGCCTCTTTTTCAGATGATGAAATATATTTAGAAAAATATATAAAAAATCCTAGACACATAGAAGTACAAATTTTAGCAGATGAATATGGTAATAGTGTATATTTAGGAGAAAGGGATTGCACAATACAAAGAAGACATCAAAAAATATTAGAAGAAACTCCATCTCCAATTATTGAAAATAAATTAAGAACAAAGTTAGGAGAAACTGCATTAAAAACAGTAAAAGTAGCAGGATATTCAAATGCAGGTACAATAGAATTTTTAGTAGATGAAAATAAAGATTTTTACTTTATGGAAATGAATACAAGAATTCAAGTTGAGCATCCAATAACAGAAGAGAATACAGGAATAGATTTAATAAAAGAACAAATTAGAATAGCAGCAGGAGAAAAATTAAGATATAGACAAAATAAAATAGAAAATAGAGGACATTCAATAGAATGTAGAATAAATGCTGAAAATCCTAATAAAAATTTTAGACCATCTCCAGGAAAAATTACAGGACTTAATCTTCCAGGAGGAAATGGTATAAGAATTGATACTGCAATATATGAAGGATATGTTATTCCACCATATTATGATTCAATGATAGCTAAAATTATTGCTCATGGTGCAAATAGAAATGAAGCTATTGCAAAAATGAAAAGAGCTTTAGAAGAATTAGTAATAGAAGGAATAGATACAAATGTTGATTATTTACTAAGTATAATTACTAACTTAAACTTTATTAGAGGAAACTATGATACATCATTTATAGAAAAAAATTTATAAAAAGAGGTTAAACAATGATTGTTGACAAGATAAAAAAGAGGGAAAATAAAGTAACACTAAAAAAAGAAAACAAAGTAGATATACCAGCTGGAAAGTGGATAAAATGTGATAAATGTAAAGAAATAATCTACAAAGAAAAGCTAAAAGAAAATCTTGGAGTTTGTCCATTTTGCGGTAATTACTTTAGAATCTCTTGTGAAAGAAGAATTGAACAAATTGCTGATAAAGGCTCTTTCGAAGAATTTGATTTAAACATAGATACAGTAAATCCATTAAATTTACAAGAATATCAAGATAAATTAGATACCTTGAGACAAAAACTAAAAATGAAAGAAGCGGTACAATGTGGAATCTGCAAAATTAATGGAATAAAGTCAGTTCTATGTGTTATGGATAGCAACTTTTTTATGGCAAGCATGGGAAGTGTAGTAGGAGAAAAATTAACTTATTCAATAGAAAAAGCTATTAAACTTGACTTGCCTGTAATAATATTTGCTTGTTCTGGTGGTGCTAGAATGCAAGAGGGAATAATATCACTTATGCAAATGGCAAAAGTTACAGAAGCACTTTCTAAACTTGATGAGTCAGGAAATTTATATATATCAGTACTTACTGATCCAACATATGGAGGTGTTACAGCAAGTTTTGCTATGCTAGGAGATATAATTTTAGCAGAGCCGGGTGCAATGATTGGCTTTGCAGGACAAAGAGTAATAGAGCAAACAATAGGAGAAAAACTTCCAAAAGGCTTCCAAACAGCAGAATTTATGTTAGAAAATGGTTTTGTAGATAAAATTGTTGAAAGACAAGATATGAAATCTATGCTTTATAAATTACTTATGCTTAATGGCTATGGAGGTGCAAAATAATGGAAAAAAGTAAAAAAAATACAGCTTGGGACATAGTGGAAATTGCAAGAAATAAAAATAGGAAAACATCACTAGATTATATTGAAGAAATATTTGATGATTTTGTAGAACTACATGGAGATAGAAACTTTAGAGATGATCCTTCAATAGTATGTGGCCTAGCAAGTATGGATAATCAAAATTTTACTATAATTGCAGAACAAAAAGGTAGAAATACTAAAGAAAATATAGAAAGAAATTTTGGAATGCCAAATCCAGAAAGTTATAGAAAAGCTATTAGACTTATGAAACAGGCTAATAAATTTGGTAGACCAATTATAACATTTGTCGATACAAAAGGTGCATATCCAGGTATCGGAGCAGAACAAAGAGGTCAGCGGAGAGGCTATTGCAAAATCAATGTTTGAAATGTCTAAACTAAAAGTACCGATAATAACCATAGTAATAGGTGAAGGCTCTAGTGGAGGAGCTTTAGCAATTAGCATTGGAAACAAAATACTTATGTTAGAAAATGCAATTTATTCAATTCTTTCACCAGAAGGATATGCAAGCATATTGTGGAAAGATAGCAGTAGAGCAAAAGAAGCGGCAGAAAAAATGAAACTAACAGCAAAGGATTTGTATGATTTTAAAATAGTAGATAAAATAATTAAAGAAAATGAAGACTTTAAAAAAGTAGCGAAGAGCTTAAAAACTGAGATAAAAAAGCAAATAAAAGAATTGGAAAAACTAAGTGGAAAAAAATTAGTAGAACAAAGATATCAAAAATTCAGAAATATAGGTGAATTTAAAGAATATAAAGAAATTTATTAAAAGATTACTAAACTACTAATATAGAAAGGAATTAAAAAATGATATTAAAAGATAAAAAAGTATTAATAATGGGACTTAGAAATAAATGGAGTATAGCATTTGGAATTGCTAAACAAGCATATGAAAATGGAGCACAATTATTATTTACTTTTATGGGAGAAGATAATAGACCTAAAATAGAAGAATTAACGAAGGATTTTAAAGGTTCAAAAGCATATGTATGCGATGATGCATCTAATGATGAAGTAATTAAAGAATTATTTGAAAAAATAAAAAAAGAGAATGGAAAATTAGATGGAATTGTTCATGCAATAGCACATGCCAACACAGATGATTTGCATAACGATTTTATATATACTAGCAAAGAAGGATATGCTCACGCAGTAGATGTTAGTGCATACTCATTTGTATTAGTATCTAGAATGGCTAAGGAATTAGATATGCTAAATGAGAATGCAAGTTTAGTTACTTTAACTTACCATGGCTCTAGCAAAGTGCTTCCAGGATATAATGTAATGGGAGTAGCTAAAGCTGCTTTAGAATCAAGTGTAAGATATTTAGCCGAAAACTTTGGAAAAGAAGGCATAAGAGTAAATGCATTATCTAGTGGACCAATAAAAACATTATCAGCAAAAGGAATTAAAGATTTTGGAACAGTATTAACAGTAGTAGAGGAAAAAGCACCATTGCATAGAAATGTAACAATAGAAGAAATAGGTGATGCAACTACATTTTTGCTAAGTAATATGTCAAGAGCAATTACAGGACAAGTGATTTATGCAGATAGTGGATATAGTATAATGGGAATATAATTTATTTATTATTGGATACTTGCAAAATATGTAAATAGTTAAATTAACAAAATAGTAAGAAGGATAATATACTATAACAGGGGGAATATATATGATAGATCCAATCTTACTATTTTTTGTATTTCCACTCGCAACAATAATATTTGCAATAGCACTAGAAAGAATATTTAATAATCCTTTTTTAGTATCAGCAATAATATTTGCAATTTTTTTAATAATAACATTTACAGCATTTACAGAGGAATTTTTAATATACGCAATAACATACACCATTTTAGCATTTATCACTGCATTGATATTTAGAACGATACAAAACATACTAGATAGATTAGAAAATTTAGATAATAATAACGGAAATAATAATGGCGGAAACAACAATGGCGGAAACAACAATAGCGGAAATAACAACAGTGGAAACAACAATAGCGGAAACAACAATAGTGGAAACAACAACAGTGGAAACAATAATAGCGGAAATAACAATAGTGGAAACAACAATAGCGGAAATAACAACAGTGGAAACAACAATAGCGGAAATAACAACAGTGGAAACAATAATAGCGGAAACAATAATAGCGGAAATAATAACAGTGGTAATAATAATGGTGGTAATAATAATGGTAATGGAAATTTCCCTAATACAAATGCTTGTAGAGTGTGTTGCTGTCAAAGACAGTATTTAAGATGTTTGCGTGGAAGATAATAAAAAAGAAAGCTAGTGAAATTTTAAATTTTACTAGCTTATAAATTTTATATTTTTAAATTCACAATAGTTACTCCAAAGTCGCCTTCGCCAAATCCAGCAATATTAAAAGATTCAACATATTTTGATTTTTTTAAATAATTATGAATTCCCTCACGAAGTTTACCAGTACCTTTTCCATGTACAACCCTAACCTGTTTCAAGTGGGCCATTTTACAATTGTCTAAATATTTATCTAATATTTCTATTGCAGAGGCAACTGTTTCACCAAGTAAATTTATTTCAGAAGATATAGATTCAGACTTAGTATTTTTTACATAAACTTTGCCAGACTTATTTTCAGCAGGTAAAGAATTATTATACTGATTATTTAAATTAAGTAGCACACTTAGGTCTAACGAATCACTACCAATTTTATTGATAGAATCATTTAATTTATTTCTAATTTGATTAGCACTTTTTACATTTGATGAATGCTCTAATTCTTTGATAGATTCACTAGCTAATTTTTTAGCATCTAATAAAATTTCTTTAGCCTCACGCTTAGCATCTTCTATTTTTTGTTTTTCTTTAATTAATTTTTCATTGTTTTCAGTTTCTAATGATTTTCTTAAAAGTTCTACTTGTGTTAAATTCTTTTTTATTTCTTCCTTATCTTTTTCAATTTCGATTTTGTCGTCATAAATTTCTCTCATTAATGTTTCAATATCTGTATCAGGTTTATTAATTAATGAAGAGGCTCTATTAATGATAGAATCTGAAATTCCAAGTTTTTGGCTAATTTCAAAAGCATTACTTTTTCCAGGAAGACCTAATAAAAGCTTATAAGTAGGTTTTAAACTTGCTAAATCAAACTCACAACTAGCATTTTCAAATCCTTCATTTGTGATAGCATAATTTTTAATTTCACGATAGTGAGTAGTTGCAATAGTAAATGCTTTTTTTGAAAAAAATGTCTCAAGCAAACTGATAGCTAAATTTGCACCTTCAAGCGGATCTGTACCAGAGCCAAGTTCATCAAGCAAAATTAAACTATTTTCAGTAAAACTATTTAAGATTTGTACAATGTTAGTTATGTGAGAAGAAAATGTACTTAAAGATTGTTCAATACTTTGTTCATCTCCAATATCTGCAAAAATGTTATCAAATACTTTTATTGAACTTCCTTCTTGAGCAGGAATGAAAAGCCCAGCTTGTGCCATTGCACATAATAAACCAACTGTTTTAAGAGTTACAGTTTTCCCACCAGTATTAGGTCCAGTAATAACTAAAGTATAAAAATCTTTCCCTAAATTAATATCTATTGGAACAACTTTATCTTTATTAATTAATGGATGTTTAGCATTTTTTAAATCAATATAGTTACTAACATTAGGCTTATTATAATCATTGTCTAATGAAAATTTAGCTTTACTAGAAATAAAGTCGATTATACCAATTATGTTGTATGTTTGCATTAAATTAGCAGTAATAGGAAATAAAAGGGAAGAAAGTTCTTCTAATATTCTTTCAATTTCTTTATTTTCCTCAATTATAAGATTATTGATTGAGTTATTCATATCAAAGATTGTCATTGGCTCAATGTAAACAGTAGAACCACTGCTTGAGGTATCATGAATAAAGCCTTTAATTTGTGATTTATATTCTTCCTTAACAGGTATAACATATCTATTATTTCTAATAGTTACAACTTGGTCCATAATATATTTTGAATATGAACTAGAGTGCAACATTTGGTTTAATTTATTTTTAATATCTACTTCTAAATTTTTTCTATTGCGTCTTATAGAAGAAAGCTTACTTGAGGCATTGTCTGCAATAGACTCTTCAGAAATAATGCAAGAAAAAATTTTTTCTTCTATATTCTTATTTAAATAAAGTTCATCAAAATAATCTTTTAAATAAGGTAAATCTAATTCAGAATCTTTATAATATTCATTTAGCTCTCTAGAAATTTTTAATAAAACTGCAATATCAAGCAAAGACTTAGAATTAAGAGAAATTCCACTTTCTAACTTTTTGAAAATTAGACTTAAATCAAGAATTTCAGAAATTGGAAATGAACCACTTGTGTGAATAAGTAGCATAGCATTAGAAATTTCTTCTAAATATTTATTGATTTTACCTACATCGATGATAGGCTCCAAACTTAAAGCCATATTTTTTCCCAAAAAAGTTTTACAGTATGTAGATAAATTATTACAAATTTCATTAAATTCTAATTTTTCTAAATATTTTTTTATCACTGTAAAAATCTCCTAAAATAATAGAAATATTATACCTTATAAAGGCTAAAAAATCAAGGTTATAAACTTATAAACAAGAGTAAATCCCACCTAGATTTCCTAGGTGGGATTTACAAGGGGTGGGAAGAATGGTATGGTCTATGAAGACCTAGAAAATAGCAAATTAAATATTTCTTCTTACCCATATATTAACGGGCACTCCCGTAGTCTCAACAAACGTAAAAAACGTTTACATAACTAATTATAATATATAATTTTATAAAAGTCAAGCAAATTTGATAAAAATATTGTAATAAGTTTTTTAATCATAATCATTTTAGTCCACTAAAATTTAATTTAGGCCTCTTGTTTTATTGAAAAATTATGCTCTTCATTAGGAAGCATATAATCAACTAATCCATAAACTAATGCTCCTAAAAAGATAGAAAGCATTGAAAGCATATATCCAATTACAAAATACTGTACTAAAAATAAAGCAACTCCGGCAAGTACAAAACCAAGTATAAACTTTACAATAGGATGAAAGTATAATTTAGTAAAATTATCTATTAAAAAATCTACAATAGTTAGAATACCAATAGCTAAAGCTAAAATCCAAATACTAGATGTAGTAAAACCAGGAGTAAAAAAAGCAGTTATTCCTAAAATTAGAGTGGATGTTATTAATCTGCCCCAAAACTGTATTGACCTATTTATCTTCATATAAACCTCCTAATTACAGTAAAAATCTTTAATAAAATTATTTCCAAAATTTATAAATATATACTTATAAAAACAACTAATTTGGAAACAATAAAGTAAGATTATTAAAAATAAAAGGAGAAAAATTTTTATATGTTAATAACTTTTGTAAGGTCAATAATTTTATATATAATTGTTTTATTAGTAATGAGAATGATGGGAAAAAGAGAAATAGGACAGCTTCAACCATTTGAGTTAGTAATATCTATAATGATAGCAGACTTAGCATCAATTCCAATGTCAGATTTAGGAATTCCAATTTTTAATGGAATAATACCAATATTAGGACTTTTAGCAATGCATATGATAATTTCATTTTGTAATCTAAAATCAATTAAATTTAGAAGTATAACTTGTGGAAAACCACGAATCCTTATTTATAGAGGAAGAATAGATGAAGAAGCATTAGTAAAGGAAAGATTTACTTTAAATGAATTGCAAGAAAGATTAAGAAATAGCAATATATTTAATTTAGGAGATGTTGAATATGCAATTCTAGAAACTAATGGAAATATATCAGTAATTCAAAAGCCAGAAAAAAGGACAGTTATACCAGAAGATTTAGGAATACAACCAGAATATGAAGGAATACCTTATGAACTAGTATTAGATGGAAAAGTTATGTATGATAATTTAAATAAATTAGGAAAAGATTATAAGTGGTTAGCTAAACAGATAGAAAAATTTAAAACAACTCCAGAGCATTGCTTGATTGCAACTATTGATGGAAAAGGAAACTTCTTCTGTCAAGAAAAGGAAGATAAAAATAACCCATCAAGCAAGAAGAAAAAAGCAAAATAAAACTATTTATGATAATTAAAAAGATAAATAGAATTAAATATTAATAACAAAAGATTGATAAAAGATTTATATGTATAACAAATCTTAAAGAAAGGAGAACTTCGTATATCATGAATTATACGAAATAGATTTTATGAAAAAGGAACTTATCATTGTAGTTATAATAATAATTTGTGTAATTATAGCTAGTGTACTTTCACAAAATAATACTAAAAAGCAAATTGCAGATATCAACGGAAAGTTAGAAAACTTAAAGGAGGAAGTAATACAAAAAGAAAAAACACATACAGAGTTTACTAGTGAAATTAATAATATCTTTGATGACTGGGTGGAAAAAGATAAATTATTTTCTATATATTTAGAACATAATGAACTTGAAAAAGTTAACGTTTATTTAAAAACAGCAAAAGGATTTTTAGAAGCAAATGAAATAGAAGAAAGTGTTCCAGAAATTGAAGGATGTATAGCGATATTAGAGCATATAGAAGAAAAGCAAGCCTTTAATTTAAAGAATATCTTCTAGCATATTATGTTGACAAAACACAATTTTGATGCTAAAATAAAAAACAGTAGACTTTTCTACTTGCTTCAGTACACACCTATATTAAGAGATTAATATAACTGATGCAACCAAAATTTTATAGCAGGCAAAACACCCAAATTGGAAACCAAACAATTTAATAACTAGGGTTTATTGTAACTGGAATAAACTCTAGAGCCATTGCTTATTTGCGTTGCCTCTGTGTTGTAAGCGCAAGCGCCGAGCAAATTTTGGCTGCGAAAGGATGAAAATCAATACTTGATACCCCTGTTGGTGTGCAGGGGCTTGTTTTTTAATTATCGAGAAGATATAATATAAATATAAATATAAATAAGAAAAAGGAGATTCTGTAAAAAATGAATAAACCAGAACTTTTAGCTCCAGCAGGTTCTTTTGAAAAAGCAAAAGAAGCATTTATATATGGTGCGGATGCCGTATATTGTGGAACAGGGGCTTTATCATTAAGAAGTAGGGCTGAAGTAGATAATGACGAATTAGCAAAAACAATAGAATATGCACATAGCCTTGGTAAAAAGGTATATGCAACAATAAATATATATGCACCTGACAATGTTTATGGAGACATTAAATCACAAGTGGAAATGCTTAATAAACTTGCAGTAGATGCAATAATTGCATCTGACGGTGGAGTAATAGATGTTATAAAAGAAGTAGCACCTGATATTCCAATACATATAAGCACCCAAGCAAATACTCTAAGCAGTAATTCAGCTAAGTTTTGGTACAAAAATGGTGCATCAAGAGTAATACTTTCAAGAGAAATGAATAAAGAAGAAATCAAGAATTTAATAAATAATATTCCACAAGGATTAGAAACAGAAATATTTATTCATGGAGCAATTTGTTGGGCTTATTCAGGAAGATGCTATTTAAGTGATTTTTTAGCGAATAGAAATGCTAATTTAGGAGACTGTGCACAAAGTTGTAGATGGGCGTATAATGTTTATCTAGAAGAAAAAAATAATCCAGGTAATATAATGCCTTTTGAAACAGATGATAATGGCACTTATGTACTTTCTTCAAAGGACTTATGCTTAATTAGAAGCATACCAGAAATTATCCAAATGGGAGTAACAAGTTTAAAAATAGAAGGCAGATTAAAATCAGAATATTATGTAGCAAGTGTTGTAAATGCTTATAGAAATGCAATAGATGACTATATAAAAGATCCAGAGAGTTATGACTATAAAAAGTATTTGAAAGAATTAGAAAAAGTTAAAACAAGAGGACTTACAGAATTTTTCTTTGAAGATAAAAATAATAAAGACTATCAAGAATATGAAGGCAAACAATATAATCCAGAATATGAATATGGAGCTCAAGTTTTAGAATATAATGAAGATAAATCAATAATTAAAATTGGAAATAAACTTACAGTCGGTGACAAAATGGAAATATTAATTCCAAATAAAATAGAAGTAGAAGAATTTACTATTAATAAAATGTGGGATACAGAAACTGAAAAAGAAATAGAAACAATAAATCCAGGAAAATTAGGACAATCAATAAAAATCCATCTTCCAATTAAATGCGAAGAAGGATGGATGATAAGAAGAAAAAAATAAAATAAGGTCAGGCACTTATCGATAAGCACTGCATATAATAAATATGTAAGTGATATCGGAGGTGCTTTTATGTTGGGAATTACTCTAACTGGCTTTTTAACATTTCTAGGCTCTGGAATGTTTACTGTTGGATACATAGCAAATAATAATTTATTTCCAGAAACTTTATCACAAGAAGAAGAAAAAAAGTATATAAAACTTATGGCAGAAGGAAATGAAGAAGCAAAAAACATTTTAATAGAACATAATTTAAGATTAGTTGCCCATGTTTGCAAAAAATATGCTAATTCAAATGTAGACCAGGATGACCTTATATCAATAGGCTCAATAGGATTAATAAAAGGAATAAATAGTTTTAATGTAAATAAAAACATAAAACTGTCAACTTATATATCAAAGTGTATAGACAACGAAATTTTAATGTTTCTTAGGTCCTCAAAAAAATTGAACTCAGAAGTTTATTTAGAAGAGCCAATAGGAAAAGATAAAGATGACAATACAATAACGTTAAAAGAAATATTAGAAAATGAAGATAAGCCAATAGAAGAAGAAATAGAATTAAAATTAAAAATAAAAAAGCTTTATGAAAAAATAAAAACTACTTTAAAAGATAGAGAAAAGACTATAATAGAATTGAGATTTGGACTAAATGGAAAGGAACCAAAAACACAAAATGAAATAGCAAAAAATATGGGAATATCTCGTTCTTATGTATCAAGAATTGAAACAAAAGCAATAGGAAAATTGGCAAAAGCATTTAAGGAATAAAATTATTGCAATAATCTTTTAGTAAACAAACTTGACATTTTGGTTTAAGAGAAGAACAAATCTTTCTACCATGCCAAATAAAGATGTGGTTGACATCCTTCCAATATTCTTTAGGAATTAATTTTAATAAATCTTGCTCGACTTTGGAAGGATCTGACTCCTTCGAAAACCCAAGTCTGTTTGCCAAACGTTTAGCGTGAGTATCAACAGCTATTCCTTGAGGATTATTAAATGCTTCAAGCATTATTACATTAGCACTTTTTCTTCCCACTCCAGGAATAGTAATTAATTCTTCCATAGTTTCAGGAACCTTCCCATTAAAATCGGACATTATTTTTTTACCAGCAGCTTTTAAATTTTTTGCTTTATTTTTATAAAAACCGCAAGAATGGATAAGCTGTTCTAAATCTTTCAAATCACAATTAGCAAAATCTTGTGGAGTATCTAAAACCTTAAACAAATTAGGTGTAACTTGATTAACTCTATCATCTGTGCATTGTGCAGATAAACAAACTGCAACAAGCATTTCAAAAGGTGTATTAAAATTTAAACTACATTTTGCATCTGGATACATTTCTTTCAATTTTTTCACAATTTCAACTGCTTGATATTTATTCATAAAAA
>CANQLM010000012.1 GCA_947624735.1 uncultured Clostridia bacterium
ATAGCTGTTGTTGCGAAAACAAGTTTTCGACAACAGCTTAATTCGCCCTTCGTTTCACTTCGGTTGGTCGCTACGCGGACTGCAATGTTTAATTTATTTTTAACAATAAAAATTATACAAAATAGAAGGGAGAAAGCCATGAGTAGAAGAGAGCATTCAAAAAAGCAAGGTAGAGGAAAAGGATTAATTGTTACAATTTCTATTCTTTTAGTTATTGCAATAGCTGCTTTAGCTGCCTATGTGTATAAAATATATTTTATTGATGGTAAAACTATTCAAAGTGGAACAGAAGCACCTGAAGAGAAAAATACAATAGTAGTAGAACAAAAAAAGCTACAAACCTTTGTAGGGGATGATAGACCAGTAGCAGTAATGATAGATAACAATGTAAATGCCCTTCCACATGCAGGACTAAACAATGCATATGCAGTATATGAAATAATTGTAGAAGGTGGAGAATCAAGATTAATGGCATTGTTTAAAGGACAAAATCTAAGTAAAGTAGGACCAATTAGAAGTTCTAGACATTACTTCTTAGATTATGCATTAGAAAACGATGCAATATATGTTCATTTTGGATGGAGTCCACAAGCTGAATCTGACATAAAAACACTTGGAGTAAATAATATAAATGGATTAACTCAAGGTGGAAATGATTTCTGGAGAGTAAATGATAAACAGGCTCCACACAATGCAGTAACATCTAGTGAAAATATATTAAAAATGGCACAAGCTAAAAATTATAGAACAACTTCAACTGCAAGCAGTCCATTTAATTATACAGTAGATGATGTTAATTTAGAAAATGGTGAAACAGCAGATGTAGTAACCATACCATATTCAACAAATAACGTAGTTAGATGGGAATACAATGGCGAAAGTAAAAGATACACACGTTATACTAGAAATAGAAAAGAAGTTGACTGGGACACAGGAGCAGATGTTACATTTAAAAATATAATAATAGAATTTATTGCACATAGTGCTCTAAATGATGGTTCAGACAAGGGAAGACAAACAATGACAACAACAGGAACCAAAGACGGTTATTATATTACAAATGGAAAAGCAATTAAAATTAAATGTACAAAAACTTCAAGAAGTGGTAAGACAATATATACAGATTTAGAAGGAAATGAAATTGACGTTAATGATGGAAATACATTTGTACAAATATGCCCAATAAATGCAAAAGTTGAAATAAAGAGCAATACAGTAGTAGAAGAACCTAATAGTGTAAATAGCTAAAAACAATAGCAAAAAAGGAGCAAAATGAAAGAATTTAAATCTGGATTTGTTACAGTAATAGGTAGGACAAACGTTGGAAAATCAAGTATAATAAATGATTTAGTCGGCGAAAAAATTTCAGCCATTACAAACAAACCTCAAACAACAAGAAAAGTTATAAAAGGAATAATAAATAGAGAAAATTCGCAAATAATAATAATAGATACACCAGGAATTCATAAACCAAAATCAAAATTAGGTAATGTAATGGTTGAAGAAGCTATTAGCTCAATTCCAGATGTTGACGTAGTTCTTTATGTAATAGATGGTAGTAATTCAAAAATTGATGAAAAAACTATTGAAAAAATAAAAGAAGCAAAAAAGCCAACAATTTTAATCATAAATAAAATAGACTTAATTGATGCTAAAAAAGTAGCAGAAATAATAGATGAATATAAAAATATTTATGACTTCAAAGCAATAATACCAGTATCAGTAAAGCAAAAAAAGAATATAGATATAATTCTTGAAGAAATTGAAAACAATTTAAAAACAGGTCCAGCATATTATGATATAGAAGAGTATACTAATCAAACATTGAGAGATTTAGTAGAAGAAGTTGTTAGAGAAAAAGCACTTAAACTTCTTCAAGATGAAGTTCCACATGGCATTTTCGTTGAAACTAACAAGATGAAAACAAGAAAAACAAAAACTGGTGAAAAAATTTTTGACATAGAAGAAACAATTTTTTGTTTAAGAGAGTCACATAAGGGCATAATAATAGGAAAGCAAGGTTCAATGCTAAAAAAGATTGGAACTTATGCAAGACAAGATTTAGAAAAAATGCTTGATAGCAAGGTTAATCTAAAACTTTGGGTAAAAGTAAAAGAAGACTGGATTAATTTAGATAGCTTTGTAAACAGGTTTAAAACAAAAGAATGAAGATAATTTTGATAAGGTATTTCAAAATAAAATACCAAACCTTTAAAATTTTAAGACTGAAGAATAGGAGAGACTTATGTTAAAACAAATTGCATGGAATACTTTTAAAAATACAGGAAAT
The DNA here is from genome assembly GCA_947624735.1 of uncultured Clostridia bacterium. Lineage (GTDB taxonomy): Bacteria > Bacillota > Clostridia > TANB77 > CAG-508 > CAG-793. The sequence goes on from CANQLM010000012.1 coordinate 2,291, forward strand.
ATAAACACTTTTATGGAATTAATGGAAGTAGATAAAGCAATGAAAAATACAAATGTAAATGACAATAAATTAATAAATAATAATGATATCTTGACTAATGGAAATGGGAAAATAAAAAAATGGGAGTTATAAAAACAAAAGGTATTATTTTAGCCCAAAACAATATGGGTGATAATGATAAAATGGTAACTCTACTTACTCCAGACTTAGGAAAAATTGGGTGCGCTGCAAAAGGTGCAAGAAGACCTAAAAGTGCGCTTATGGCAGGTACACAATTCCTATGCTTTGGGGAATTTTTAATATATAAAGGAGTAAGTAGTTATAGTATTAATTCGTGTGAACCAATCGAAATTTTTTACAATATAAGACTTGATATTGATAAATTAAAGTACGCATCTGAAATTGCTAAAATTGTAAATGATGTAACAGATGAAAATCAAAATACATATAGAATTTTACAACTTGTATTAAATACGATTTATATGATTTCAGAAACAGACAAAGATTTAGATTTAATACTTTCAATTTTTAAATTAAGATTACTTAGTATAATTGGATTTAGACCAATAATTGAAAAATGTACAAGCTGTAATGAAAAAGAACATTTAAATTATTTTAGTTTAAGAGATAATGGACTAAAATGTGTATCATGTGCTAAATCTGATAAAAGTGCAATAAAATTATCAGACACAACAGTGAAAGCAATAAAATATATTATTTGGGCAGACGCAAAAAAGATATTCTCATTTGATGTTTCGGAAGAAAATAAAAGAGAATTAGGATTACTTACAAAAACATATTTTAATAAATGTTTAGAAAAAGAATACAAATAAAAGAAGGAAGAATTATGAAAAATAAGAAAAAAGAAATATTGATCGTAGCTATAATATTAATTTTACAAACAATTATCTATGTTGTTGCAGGTTTTGAAAAATCATATATACATATGGACGAAGCATATTCTTTAGGATTAGCAAGTTACGACAAAACAGAAATACAGGCAAATGATGATTTTTATGATAACTGGCATACAAAAGATTATTATGAAGATTATCTTACCGTTAATGAAGATGAAATAGGTAAATATAGTCAAGTATATGAAAATCAAAAAAATGATGTTCATCCACCTTTATTTTACCTTATATTAAGATTTGCAATGGGATTTTCAATTAATCATTTTTCAATATGGCCTGGCGTAATTGTCAATATAATAATTTATATTTTCATAACATTATTTATGTATTTAATTTTGCAAAAACTATTGCAAAAAGAAGAAAAAGTAAAAGAAAAATCAATAATATTAGCATTCATTTCATCAATAACTATGGCATCATTATCTAGTGTATTGTATATAAGAATGTATGCTTTATCAACTTTAAATATTTTAATTACAACATATTTGCATATAAAATTATTAGAAAGCAAAAAATTAGAGCCTAAAGTTTTAATATTTATTGGAATTTCGTGCTTGTGTGGTGTACTTACACATTATTACTATTTATTCTTCTTAGCAATGCTCTATATATTATTTGCAGTAAGATACATAAAACAAAAAGAGTATAAAAATTTATTATTTTATACTTTAACTTTAGCTCTATTTGGATTAGTGGCATTAATAATATTCCCATATATGATAAAGCATATGTTCTTTGGATATAGAGGACAAGGAGTAATTGATAAGTTAAAAGATATATCACAATTTATGCAAAATATAGGACTTTATTTATTACGAATCAATAAATATGGATTTAATAATTTATTAATTTTATTAGCAATAATTTTGATAGGATTTTATATTTATGCAAAGAAAAAGAAAATTAAATTTGATAAAAACGAAGTAGCAAACTTAATTTTATATCCAACAATATTCTATTTTATATTAGTTGCAATCAGTTCTCCATGGATAGAATTAAGATATATAATACCAATAAGTGGTTTAGCATTTATATTGATAATATATTACTTATATAAAGTATTTAAAAATATTTTTAAAGAAAATAAAGCTAATATTGTAATAGGAGTTCTACTTGCTTTGATACTAGTATCACCAATTATATTTAGATTTGAGCCAGAATCTATGTATAGTGATAAAAAAGAAATCGTTACAAAACTAGGAAATGAGTTAAATGTACCAACAGTATTTTTCTTTAACTCAAGCCATAATAGATTCTTAGATGATATATTATTATTTGCAACAGTAGATAATTCATATATTGCAAAAGATTTAGAATATACAGAACAAAATATACAAAAAATATTAGACAATAAAGATGTATCAAATGGCATAGTTGTATTCATAAATGGAGGACAAGAAAATGACTCTATAATTGAAATAGTAAAAAAAGCAATGAACTTTTCAAATTGTGAATACTTAAAAAGACTTAATGCCTGCGATGTTTACTATCTAAAATAATTGAGGAAATATATATGGAAAAAATAATAAATTCAGTAAAAAGTTTTAACCAAAAAATTATTGATTTATTTAACAAAAAAATTATTATATATTTGTACTGCTTGATAAGTTCATTTATTTTCTTATTTATATGTACAAAAAGCTCACCATTTTATAGTTTTAATAATTGGGTTGATCCGAACTCATTTTTTACAATGGGAAAGGGAATGGCAAATGGACTTATTATATACAAAGATTTATTTGAGCAAAAAGGACCTTTACTATATTTAATTCATGCAATAGCATATTGGATTTCAAATGATACTTTTTTTGGAGTATTTATATTTGAAGTTATATCTTTTTCTATATTTTTATACTTTGTAGGGAAGATAATTACAATATATTTTAGAAAAATACATATATTATGGGCCATACCTCTAATATCATACGTAATACTTACAAGTCATGTATTTATTGGAGGAGATAGTGCAGAAGAATTTTGCTTGCCATTAATGGCTATTAGCTTATTTAATATGCTTAATTATTATAAAAATACATATCCAAATAAAATAGAAACAAAACATATTTTAATAGACGGAATTATGGCAGGATGTGTACTATGCATTAAATATAATTTATTAGGATTTTGGTTAGGATATATTTCAATTTTAATTTTAGGTTTATTATTTAATAAAAAAATAAAAGATGCATTTTTAACAGGAATTTATTTTCTAGGTGGAATACTCATTACTGTAATTCCTTGGATTATATACTTTCTAGTAAATAATGCTTTCCTTGATATGTTTAAGGTATACTTTTTAGTAAATATAACAGCATATTCAAATCACACATCAATAATTAATAGAATACTTAATGCTTTTAAAGATGCTTGGTTTTGGGCAAAAGGTTTTAAGATATATGTAAATATTACAATTATAGGGTATATATACATAATGATAAGCAAAAAAATAATTCCAAATGTATTTGGAAAAATTGCACTCACCCTGTCAATAATCATTACAATTATAGGTGCTTATTATGGCTCAAATCACGTATATTATTTCTTGATACTATGGGGATTTTTCATAATAGGAATAATACTTATAGCAGAAATATTACAAAAAATTTTAAGAAAATATTTGAACATAATGATAATTATTGCACCAATATATTTCATTATAATTGTTGCTTTAACTTGTCACTCAAGCCACAATTTTTCATTTCACAATACAAAAAAAGAGGACTTAGTACAATATCAATTTGCAGAAATTATTTTAGAAAAACCAAATGCAACATTACTTAATTATGGTGCATTAGATGGTGGATTCTATACTGTAACAGGTATAGTTCCTAATGTTAAATATTTTCATGAACCTAATATAAAATATGAAAATTATCCAGAAATTATGGATGAACAAAATAGATATATCAAAGAAAAAATAATAGACTTTGTAGTAATAAAAGTTGACACCAAAGAAGAGAGTTATGACATACCAAATTTATATGAAAATTATAACATGGTAAAAAATGTTTATGTATCAGATGAAGATAGTTATTATATGCTATTTAAAATAAATGCATAATATGTTACAATTATTGTATAGTTGGAATAATATATGAAAAAGGAAAATATTAATGAAATCAAAAAAGAAAAATCGAAAAAATATAATTATTATAGAATGTATCATAATAGTAATATTTGTAGCTTTATTAATTGTTAGCATTAAAGAAAATAGCAAAGAAAAAGAAAATATAGCTAAAGATAATATTATGGGCAGTCAAGTAGAAGAACAAAATGATATAAATACATACGTTGTTGATATTACAGAAACAGAAAATACAGTAGAAGAAAATAATTCACAAAATCAAGAGACCAATAATTCACAAAAACAAGAAAATAATAATTCAAGTAATCAAAACAAAAATAATAATTTGCCATATTATATCAAAGTCAATTATGGAGCTCAAGTAGTTTCTGTATATTCAAAAGACGGTGATGGAAATTATACAGTCTTAAAGAAAACAATGGTATGTTCTACAGGAACTCATACTCCAAAATCAGGAGTTTATGCAATTCCTGGAAGATGGAGTTGGGGTGCACTTCAAGGAAATGTTTATGGACAGTATGTAACAAAAATAACAGGAAATATTTTATTTCATTCAGTACCATATACTAAAATGTATGATCCAGCAAGTTTAGAATATTGGGAATATGATAAATTAGGAACGGCAGCTTCACTAGGTTGTGTAAGATTAAAAGTTGAAGATGCAAAATGGATTTATGATAATTGTTCAAATGGAACGAAAGTGGAATTTTATTCAAGTAGTGATCCAGGACCATTTGGAAAACCATTATCTAAAAAAATAACAGATTATCCAGATTATTTAAGAAAATGGGATCCAACTGATCCTAACCCTAATAATCCTTGGAAAAATTATAAGGAAGAACCAAAACAAGAAAATACAACAGTAAACAATGAAACTATAGAAGTACTTCCTAAGGAGAATACTGTTACAGAAAATAAAACAGAAGATAAAGTAGAAAATAAAGTAGAAGACACAAAAAATGAGACAGTAAACATAGTGACACAAGATAAAACAACTATAAATGAAACAAATGAAAAAGTAAACTCAATAAATGACAATGAATTACAAGATAACACAGTAGAAAATCATAATAATTCAGTAAATGACAATAGTTCATCAATATAAAGGAGACTTTAATGGCAAAAGAATACTTTACTGTGCAAGATGTTCCGAAAGAAATTTATTGGAAAATGCTTGGAAAGTCAATTCCAATAGAATGCAAAGATAAAGTTGATATTAAAGATTTTCAATACTTAAAAATATTTCATCTAGGCTTTGATAATAAAGTTCATATAGGAGAAATGATAGTAAACAAAAAAATTTCTTGTGAAGTATTAGAAATCTTTAAAAAGTTATATGAAATAAATTACAAAATAGAAAAAATGAAATTAATAGATGAGTATAATGCAGATGATGAACTATCTATGGCAGATAATAATACTTCTTGCTTCTGCTATAGGAAAATAGTTGGAAAGAACAAACTTTCATATCATGCGATGGGTACAGCAATAGATATAAATCCATTATATAATCCATGTGTACAAGAAAACAATATCAGTCCTGCAAATGCAGTTATATACGCAGATAGAAAAGTAGAAAATGAGTATAAAATAAGTAAAAATGATGTTTTATACAACTTGTTTACTAGCTTCGGATGGAACTGGGGAGGAGAATTACCAGACAAAATAGACTATCAGCATTTTTATAAAATTTTATAAGGTTATATAAAGCTAAATAAAGCTATATAAAATTATATTGAATAATACGCTTATCAATGAACGTGTGTCGAAATATGTCGAATTTTGACACACGATTTTTCTTGACATAATACAGATTACTGACTATAATATTTTTAGAATTATTAATTCCAGTTATAAAGTTTTATTCTAGAAAAAGCTTTATATAAACAAAAGTCAAATAAAAATTAATATTTTATCTAAATAAATTAAAATCTTAATTTATTTTATCCAAAAAATATTCACTAAATATCCCTAAAATTAAAATTGAATAATAAATAAGAAATCGATAGGGAGTTTTTTATTTATTGGTAAAGGAGTATAATGAACAAACAAAAAATATTGAAAACAGGACTAGCTATTGGAACAGCTATGTCATTATTAACTATGCTAAGTAGCAATGTAAATTTAGCTGCAGAAAATTGCAAGCCAATTCCAGATACAAACGTAAGATATGTAAATGCAACTTTAACTGACATTAATTATGATTATTATAATGCATTAATAAGAGGAATTTCACAAGAACAATATACCTCAGAAGATTTAAAAACTAAAGCAGAACGAGATGAAAAAGCTTTACTATTTGGCTCATGTTATGGAGATGTTGTTGGAGGAATACAAAATAATTTTTTATCACCAAATGTAATAAACGAAAGTTCAGGAGTTTTACAAGGTCTAGTAAAAAATAAATTAGAAAATGGAAACTTAAGGGTAATAGACAGATATACAAATGGAACTACTTTATTTCCAACAAGTGGACAAACTGGAGTAAATAAACCTTATAATGAAATATTATCAAATTGGAAATTTCCATTTATAAAAGAAGCAAATGGATATTATAGCTTTGACAGTGATAAATACCATGTTGTAAGAGACTACTCAAGCAAAACTTTTAAAATGCACGAAGGAGCAAAAGGAGGACTTTATCCATTTAATAATTGTGCAGATAATACTTTAGAGGATGTTGGAGTAAGAAATTTATTCTTTACAGCAAAATTTGAAATCCCATTTTATATGACATCTGATGGAAAAGTAAAAAATTCGTCTACAGGAAATTATGATGATATGGTATTTAATTTCCGAGGAGATGATGATGTATGGGTATTTGTAGACGATGATTTAGTTGTAGATTTAGGTGGAACACATAGACCACAAACAGGAAATATAAATTTCGCTAAAAATCAAGTATATTATTCTACTATATACAATGCACAAAATAATACTGAAACAACAGGAGTTTATAAAACAGCATTTTCTAATGGAAAACTTTCAGCAGGAAAACACACTTTGAGAATTTTCTATATGGAAAGAGCAGGAGGAGAATCTAATTTATTTGCATCATTTAACCTTCAAAGTTCAGGTATAGAAACTAAATATATGGAAAAGTACACAAATAAGCAGTTAGATTCTGTAATAAAAACTGGACCTGTCGGAGAGAAGATTGAATTAGAAGAAAAAAGTTTTACGGACAAAGTATTAGTTGAAAAACCAAAAGTTACAGAAGCTACTTTAGAGGAAGATTTACAAACTTTTTACTATTGGTATAAGAGCAAATACAATGTAATTGCAGATTATATAGACGTCTTTGATGGCAACAAAATATCTCAATCAACAACAGAAAAAGTTCTAGAAGATGAAAAATACTCTACACAAGCAAAGAAAATAACAGGATATACTTTGGTAGAAGTCCCAGCTAATGCAAGTGGAACAATGCCACATCAAGATGTTAATGTTAAATATTATTACAAATATACAGACGCAAAAGCAACAATCAATTACATAGACAAAACCACAGGACAAATATTAAATTCAATAAAAAAGGTTGGAACTGAAGGAGAGGTAATTCCTTTAGAGGAAAAAAGTTTTGATAATTATGTTTTAGTTGAAAAACCACAAATAGAATATAAATACACTAAAAAAGAACAAATAATAAATTATTACTATAAGCAAAAAGGTAAAGTAACAGTTAATTATCTAGATAAAACAACAAAACAAAAATTAGGAGAAGAAATCTTAGAAGGAATAGAAGGAGATGTTGTAAGTTCTAAACAAAAAACATTTGATAACTATGTATTTTATGTAGGACCAGAAAATAACAAACATACAATAACTAGAGATAAGCAAGAAGTAAACTATTATTATATAAAACAAACCAATATAACAGTACATTATGTTGATAAAGGAACTAATGAAGATATAGAAAATAAAAAAGATAAAGTATTAGAAGGAACAGTATATAAAACTGAAGCAAAAGAGTTTGAAGATTATAAATTAGTAGAAAAGCCAGAAGTAGAAGATGTACTTGTTGGAAGAAGTGATTTAGAAGTTTATTATTATTATGAAAAATTAAAACTAAATTTAAAAGTTGATATGAACTTAAAACAAGGAACAATTAATGACAGATATTATGAACTAAAAAATAAAACAGGAAAGATAGAAGCAGAAATAAAAGAAGCTAATTCATCATCAACCAGTAAACTTTACTATACAATTAAAGTTACAAATGACCAAGAAAAAATTGCATCAGGTATGTTAGTTGATTACCTTCCAGAAGGTTATATTGCTAAGCAAGAAGATAACCCACTATGGACAATAAGTGCAGATAGAATTTACATACAAATAGATAACATTAATCCACAAGAAACAAGAGAATATGAGCTAGTACTAACTAAAAAGGATGGAATTGATGTATGTGGTACAGTATCAAATCGTGTAAGAATACAAGCAAATGAAGGCTTAATTGAAACAACTCTAGAAGACAACGAAGATATAAATGATGTAGTTATTATGCCAAGAACAGGAGTAAGAAAAACAATTTTAGGAATAAGTTGCTCTTTGTTAGGAGTTATAATAATTACACTAGTAACTTTAAGAAAAAAATTAAAAAATCTATTAAAAATATAAAATATGTGGAGGTCTTTTATGAAAGAGTGCCTTGAACAATTTTGTTCAAGGCACTTAATGTAACCAAAGCTCTTGAAACTTATAACATTTTTTTATATAATAATTGGCAAGGAGAGAAAAGATATGTATTTAATAGTAGGACTGGGAAACCCAGAGCCAGAGTATAGTAGAACAAGACATAATATGGGCTTTGATGCAGTAAATTTACTTGCTGAAAAACATGGAATTGAATTTGATAAAAAAGGCTTTGATGGTATTTATGGAATTGGAACAATAGAAAATGAAAAAGTAATTTTATTAAAACCTCAAACTTTTATGAATGAAAGTGGAAAATCAATTATTGCTGTGAAAAATTTTTATAAAATTGAAAATGAAAACATCATAGTTATATATGATGATATTGATGTAGACATTGGAACTATTAAACTTAAGAAAAAAGGGGGACCAGGAACACACAATGGAATGAAGTCAGTAGTAGAATATTTGGAAACAATAGACTTTCCACATATACGTATAGGAACTGGAAAGCCTGAATTTAAAGAACTATTAATTTCACATGTATTAGAAAAACTATCAGATGAAAAATATGAAGAATTAAAGCCAGCGATAGAAAAAGCCAGTCAAGCAGTAGAAGAAATAATAAAAAATGGTATTGATATTGCAATGAATAAATTTAATATAAAAGAATAATAACCACGATACGAGATTAAAACACCAAATTGAACAGATATAAAAGATTAATAAAAGAAAGAAATTTAAATGAGCCAAATTAGAATAGAAATAAAAAAAGAAGAAAGCAAAATAAAAACATTAGTATATCAAGATAATATTCTTACAGAATTGTATGTAGAAGACGTTAACAAAAAAAGACTAGAAGGGAATATTTATCTTGGTATTGTTAAAGATGTAGTAAAAGGAATGCAATCTGCATTTATAGATATTGGAGAAGAAAAAAATGCACTTATACATGTAAAAGACATTTTGCCAAAAGAAAGCAATGTAACAGGAAATGCAAACTTAGATACAGAAAAATATGAAATACAAAAATTAGTTAAGCCAGGAGATAAAATATTAGTACAAATAAAAAGAGACTGTGATGAACAAAAAGGCTCAAGAGTAACCAAGGACATTAAGTTAACAGGCAAGTACATAGTTTTAATGCCATATACCCAATTTATTACTACATCTTCAAAAATAGAAAATGAAGAAGAAAGAAAAAGACTTACTAAAATTGTAAAAACGCATATTCCAAAAGAATATGGAGCAATAATAAGAACCTCATCAAATAATGTAGAAGAAGAAAAAATAAAAAATGATATAGAAGAGTTAAGTAATATATGGAAAGAAATACTTAATAAATCTAATCAAAATGGGCCTAAAAAAATATATGACAACAATGGACTAATAGGAAAATTAATAACTGATTTTAAGCCATTAGGGTTAGAAGTATATGCAGATTCTGAAGAAACAAAAAATTATATTTTAAATAATATAGACAAAAATCAAGAAATTAAAGTAAAAGAAATAAAAGAAGTTGCTGATATGCCAAGAAAAGTATGGCTTAAGTGTGGCGGATTTATAACAATAGATAAATGTGAAGCATTAACTGCTATAGATGTAAACTCTGGAAAATTTACAGGAAAAACAGAATTAGAAGATACAGTATTAAAAGTTAATCTCGAAGCTACAAAAGAAATTGCTAGACAAATTAGGCTAAGAGATATAGGCGGAATAATAATTATAGACTATATAGATATGGAAAAGGAAAAAGATAGAAAAGCAGTTAAAGAAGAAATGCAAAAACAAATAAAAAGCGATAGGTCTAAAGTTCAAGTGTTGGAATTTACTAAATTAGGTTTATTAGAAATGACAAGAAAACATATACTTGGAAGATAAACGTATGTTATAGAAAAAAATGAATACAATTAAATAGAATATAAAATAGAGGTTTATAGGTAACCTTTTAAAAACCTAAATATAATATACAGGGAGTATACGATCATATCGTAAAAAAGATTATGAAAAATTGGTATTCAATTAGTGTAGAAGATGTGGAAAATAAACTTAATACAAGTGCATCAGAAGGACTTAAATCAGATGAAGTTTTAAAAAGACAAGAACAGTATGGATTTAACGAACTAAAAGAAGGAAAAAAGAAAAGTATATTTATCAAATTTTTAGAACAATTTAAGGACTTTATGATAATTGTATTAATAATAGCTGCAATAGTTTCAGGAGTAATTGGAGTATTAGAAGGAGAGGGACTAACAGATACAATTATCATAATGATAGTAATAATTGCAAATGCAATAATAGGGGTAGCACAAGAACAAAAAGCAGAAAAATCCTTAGAAGCACTTCAAAAGCTAAGTGCACATACAGCAAAAGTAATTAGAAATGGAAAGCAAATTATAATGCCTGCAAGAGAACTTGTACCAGGAGACTTAGTTGTTTTAGATACAGGCGACTATGTTCCAGCAGACTTAAGATTAGTTGAATCAATTAACTTCAAAGTACAAGAATCAGCATTAACAGGAGAGTCAGTTCCAGTAGAAAAAGTATCTAACGAACTAGAAGAAAAAGAAATAGGAATAGCAGATAGAATTAATATGGCTTTTTCATCATCACTAGTAACTTATGGTAGAGCCAAAGGAATAGTTGTTGAAACTGGGATGAATACTGAAGTAGGAAAAATAGCAGAAATAATTAGCACTACTGAAAAAGAAGAAACACCACTTGCTCAAAAACTTAATAAGCTTGGAAAAATTTTAGGAATAGTTGCTTTAATTATATGTGCAGTTATCTTTTTAATAGGTTTAGCATATGGCAAAGAGCCACTTAGTATGTTTATGACAGCAGTATCACTTGCAGTAGCAGCTATACCAGAAGGATTAGCAGCAGTATCAACAATAGTTTTAGCTATTGGTGTACAAAGAATGGTAAAAAAACATGCCATAGTAAAAAAATTACCAGCAGTAGAAACATTAGGTTGTACAACTGTAATTTGTAGTGATAAAACTGGAACGCTAACACAAAATAAAATGACAGTTAAAAAGATTTTCTGGAACAATAAGACTACAAACATAGAAGATATAAAGGAAATAGATGATGAGTTAAGGGGCTTAGTATATACAAGTATGCTATGCAATGATACAAAGGTTGGGCAAGACAAAAAATTAATCGGAGATCCAACTGAAACAGCATTAATAGATATGGGCTTCACACTAGATTTTGATCCAAGCAAATTTGAAGAATATAAAAGAGTAGAAGAAATTCCATTTGATTCAGAAAGAAAATTAATGACAACAGTAAACAAGATTGGAAAAAGATTTTTAGTATATACAAAAGGTGGAATAGATGAACTATTAGCAAGATGTACAAAAATAGAATTAAATGGAGAAAGTGTAGAAAAAACAAAAGAATTAGAAGAAAAAATTAAACAAGAAAATGAAAAAATGGCCCAAAGTGCTTTAAGAGTGCTAGGCATGGCATATAAAGAAATAGACCATAAGCCAAGTAAAGATGAAATAAAAAATTTAGAAGAAAACTTAGTCTTTCTTGGAATGTGTGGAATGATTGATCCACCAAGATTAGAAGTAAAAGATGCAGTTGCAAAATGTAAGACAGCAGGAATAAAAACAGTAATGATAACAGGAGACCATAAAATAACAGCAATAGCAATAGCAAAAGAATTAGGAATTTTAAAAGATGACAAAGAAGCCATAACAGGTGCAGAACTAGAAAAAATGTCAGATGAACAATTAAGGAAGAATGTAAAAAAGTATTCTGTATATGCTAGAGTATCGCCAGAACATAAAGTAAGAATAGTAAAAGCATGGCAAAGCTATGGAGAAGTTGTTGCAATGACTGGAGACGGAGTAAACGACGCACCAGCACTTAAGACATCTAATATTGGTTGTGCAATGGGAATTGTAGGAACTGATGTATCAAAAGAAGCGGCAGACCTAATATTGACAGATGATAATTTTGCAACAATAGTAGATAGTGTAGAAGAAGGTAGAAGGATTTATGATAATATATTAAAAGCTATTCAATTTTTACTATCAAGCAATATTGGAGAAATAGTAGTATTATTCTTATCTATTTTGCTAACACCTATACTTAGTAACGCATTTGGAATAGGCATTGACAAAATTGTAATATTCTTGGTACCACAATTACTATGGATTAATTTAGTAACCGACTCATTGCCAGCACTTGCTTTATCAGTAGACCCTGCAAGTAAAAATGTAATGAATCGAAAGCCAAATAAAAATAAGGGAATATTCACAAAAGGAATGACTTGGAGAATTATATACCAAGGAGTAATGATTGGATTAATTACATTAATTGCATTTATTCTAGGTTTAGCATCAAGTAATGAACTAGTTTCAAGTTTAGCAACAAAATATCCAGAATTATCACAGGAAGAAATAAAAATTGAAATAGGTCAAACAATGGCATTTGTAGTATTAGCGTTTGCAGAGCTTGTTCATGTATTTAATATAAGGAATAATAAAGAATCAATACTTAAATCAGGAATATTTGAAAATAAAATGTTATTGTTAGCAATAGGTGTATCTTCTATATTAATGTTTGCAGTATTATTTATACCAGCACTTCAAGGATTATTTGGAATAATTGCTCTTCCAGTAGATAAAATTTTAGAATGTTTATTATTAATATTTGCACCAGTTGTAGTTGTTGAAATAATGAAAGTTTTAAAATTAAATAGTTCAAAAGATGAAATGTAAATATTTATTAATGAAAAAACTTAATAAAAATTAATATATTAAAAATATAGCATAACATTAATACTTTAGCAATATTTTGTATAAAAAAATATATTACAATTTTGTAAAAAATAAAAAGTAGTAATCTTAAAATAAATGCTTTAAATAGCATATTTAAGAGATTACTACTTTTTTATTAAGTTTTTTCATTAATAAAATCAACATAATATAAGAAAGAGGTAAAATCAAATGATAAATTTAAAAGAAAAAGGAATAGCATTAGTAGCATTGGTAGTAACAATAATAATTTTATTAATATTAGTAGGAATAACGATTCGGAAATCTAACAGGAGAAAATGGATTATTTAAAAGAGCAAAAGATACAGCAAAAAAATATGAAGATGCATCAATGCAAGAAGAAAATTACATAACACACTTGGGAGAATTACTGAATGCACATAAAATTAAACCAACAATAGACACATATATAATAAAATACGATTTAAATGGAGGAGAAGGAGAGGCACCAACATCACAAATAAAGGAATATGGAGAAACAATAAAATTAAGAAGTACGACATCAACCAAAAAAGGAAAAATCTTTGCAGGATGGGCAACGAGTAAAGAAAAGGCAGATGCAGAAACAGTAGAATATAAAGCAGGAGCAGATTATACAGAAAATAAAGATGTAACACTATATGCGGTATGGAGAGGACCAAATACTATAAAAGAAGCAAAAGAATTAGAAACAAAATTTGAAGAAAATAAAACATTAAAAGATGAAAAAGATAATTTAGTAAAAGTACCAGGAGAGTTTCACATAGCAAAAGACTCAGGAGACACAGTAGAAGACGGAATAGTAATAGAAGATGAAGCTGGCAATCAATTTGTATGGATACCAGTAAGTAATGTAGATGGAGATAATGATATAAGTACAACAGAAGAAGGTAGTATACCAATCACAAGAAATAATGGAGATAAAGTAGAAATAACACTAGGAAGATATGAATTCAGCACTTCAGATGGAAAAGAAACATTAAGGCAATCAGGAGCAAATCGTTTAGACTCAGTTACAATTCAATCTACTTTTAAAGAAAATACAAGTGAACCTAGGACAAATGGAGGAGCAGGAGCAAAATTAGAATCATTTGTAACAAGCGTAGAAACAAATTATGGATATTATTTAGGAAGATATGAAGCAAGTTTTGGAAGTGGAGATACTCCAAATGGAACTTATGGAATTGATGGTGTTGGAACAACAAGTATAATGAATAATCAAAAACCAGAGGTAAAAAAATCGCAATATAATAGTACTAGTTCAATGCGTTATACTCAAGCAACATTATGGAATTTTATTACTCAAGGAGATGCATCAAAGGTATGTCAAAATATGTATAGTAGTGGAAAAGAAGCAAGTTATGTAGAAAGTGATTTAGTAAATAGTTACGCATGGGACACGGCAATAGTATATATAGAAAAAATGGGACATAATAATTATGCAAATGCAAATAGAGATGTAAATAAAAATAGTACATTAAAAAACACAGGAGAAACAGGAGATGAAGTATGTCATATATATGATATGGCAGGAAATTTACGTGAATGGACAACAGAATATTCTACGTATGATAGCGGTAGTGACAAGTGTCCTTGTGTGGTTCGAGGCGGTTATTATTACCACAGTGTCAACTACACAGCTGGTCGTACTACTCAATATACAACATTCAGTATACATTACTACGGTTTCCGTCCACTTATATATATAGCAAAGTAGCTCTGAACGCTGAATACAAAGAAATTGTATATTACGAAAAAGTACCATAGACGGAAAAAATTAATAAAGTAATTGACTTTATTAATTTTTTTTGATAAAATTACATTACGAAAAAAATACGAAAACGGAAAAAATTCGTAACAGGAGGCTAAAATGGAAATAAAGAGAGATTTTTATTTAAATGAACTTATAGAGGGATTAGATAATGGTCTCGTAAAAATTGTTACAGGAATTAGAAGGTGTGGTAAGTCATATTTATTAGACCCAATCTTTAAAAATTATTTAATAGAAAAAGGAGTAAAAGAGGACCATATTATAAAATTAGATTTAGATGAAAGAGATAATTTTATATATCATAATCCAGATAAACTAAATAAATATGTAAAAGAAAAAATTGTTGATAAAGATAAATATTATATTATTCTTGACGAAGTTCAAGAAGTAGAGGAATTTGAATCTGTATTAATAGGATTTTTACATATGAATAATGTAGAAGTCTATGTTACAGGAAGTAATTCAAAATTTTTGTCATCAGATATTATTACAGAATTTAGAGGTAGAGGTTCTGAAATAAGAGTCTATCCTCTTTCTTTTAGTGAATATTATTCTATATATGATGGCTCAGAAGAAAGAGCATTAAATGAATACTATACTTATGGAGGCTTACCACTAACTGTACTCGCTAAATCTGATAATGCAAAAATTAATTATTTAAAATCGCAAAAAGAAAATGTATATATAAATGATATAGTTGAAAGAAACAATGTTCAAAATAAAGAAGAATTAGAAATGTTAGTGCAAATAATAGCATCTGATATTGGCTCACTTACAAATCCGCTAAAGTTATCAAATAGTTTTAAAGAAAGAGATAAACTATCTACAATGACTGATAAAACTATTTATAATTATTTAGGTTATTTACAAGATGCGTTTATGATAGAAAAAGCAAGAAGATTTGATGTAAGAGGAAAGAGATTTATAGAAACACCTCAAAAATATTATTTTACAGATATGGGGATAAGAAATTCATTTTTAGATTTTAGACAAAGTGAAGAAACATCACATACTATGGAAAATGTTATATACTTAGAATTAAAGAAGAGAGGATATAATGTTGATATTGGTTCAGTTGAAATAAGAGAAGGAGATAAAAAGAAACAATTAGAAATTGATTTTGTAGCTAATAAAGGTAACAACAAAATATATATTCAATCTGCTTTAGAAATGAAAACAAAAGAAAAAGTAGAACAAGAACAAAAATCCTTATTAAATGTAAATGACTTCTTTAAAAAAATAATTATTGTAGGGGATAATATAAAAAAATCAAGGTACGAAAATGGTATTATTATAATGAGTATATATGACTTTCTATTAGAACCAAGTAGTTTGGAATATTAGTATAATATAAATTAAAGAACTAGATGCTGTTGTATTATTAATGAAAAACCTTAATAAAAATTATGATATTAAAAATATTATCATAATATCAATCTTTTAGCAAGAACTTATAAATAAAAACATATTACAATTTTGTAAAAATTAAAAAGTAATAATCTTAAAATAAATGCTTTAAATAGCACATTATAAGGATTATTACTTTTTTATTAAGGTTTTTCATTAAAAAAATTAACATAATATTTTGCAAGGTTTACTTTAATAAAAATTAGTTGATATGAAAGATAAAGGAAAGGAGAAATAATCCAGTCATTTATATAATAATTTAATAATTGGATTAGAAGAAAATCAAATGAAAAATTTAAAAGAAAAAGGAATAACATTAGTAGCATTAGTAGTAACAGTAATAATACTATTAATATTAGCAGGAGTAACAATAAATATAGCACTATCAGAAAATGGATTATTTCATAGAGCAAAAAATGTAGCAGATAGATATAAAGTAGCCCAGACAAATGAACAAGATTTATTAACAAATCTAGAAAAAGAGTTAGGTGAATATACACAAAAACCATTAGTAACAACAATAACTACAACAAACCATGGAACAATAAAAGCAGAAGACAAGTTAGGAAATCCAGTAACAGTACCGGGAGCATTCAAGGTAGTAGAAGGAGAAACAGTAGAAGACGGAATAGTAATAGAAGATGCAAATGGAAACCAATTTGTATGGATACCAGTAAGTAATATAGATGGAAATAATGATGGAAAAGGAACAGGATTAATTACAAAGAATGATGGAAGTAAAGTAGAAATAACACTAGGAAGATATGAATTTAGTACTTCAGATGGGAAAGAAACATTAAAACAAAGAGGCTCAGAATGTGAAGATGATAGTGATAAATTTATAATTGATTCTTTTTATAAAGAGAACACAAAAATGCAAAGAACAATTGAAGAAGCTGTAGCAAAAGATTTAGTAGGATTTGTAGAAAGTGTAAAAAATAACCATGGGTATTATTTAGCAAGATATGAAGCAAGTTTTGGAAGTGGAGATGCTCCGGAAGGAAGTTATGGTTCTGATGGTAATGGAATAACACATATAATGACAAATCAAAAACCATCAGTAAAACCAACAAAACTAAATGACGAAACAGTTCATTCTAATAATGCCACGACACCAATTAAAGTAGGAGATGTATGGAGATTTATAACAGCGGAAGATAGCTCAATAGTATGTAAAAATATGTATAGTAGTGGAAATGAAGCGAGTTATGTGGAAAGTGATTTAGTAAATAGTTATGCATGGGATACAGCAATAGTATATATACAATCTATGGGATATAATAATTATGCAAATGCAACTAGAGATAGAAGTGGAAATACAGAATTGAAAAATACAGGGGACACAGGAGATGAAGTATGTCATATATACGATATGGCAGGAAATATATCAGAATGGACAACAGAGTATTCTACATCTACATCTGCGGATGGTAGCAAAATATATCCTATTATTCTTAGAGGTGGTGCTTGTCATACTAATATTTACAATAATGTATCTAAACGTGTAAAGACTGATACGACTGGTGACTCTGGTCTTGTCGGTTTTCGCCCTCTTATATATATAAAGTAGATCTAAATAATAAAAAAATAAGTACAATAGACTTAAGCACATTAGAGTATGAAAAATAAATAAATATTTTGATATATATCTTTTTGTAATTAAAAAAACTTTCTTATGATAAAATAAACCATAAGGAAGTTTTTTATTTAATATAGAAAAAATAAATTTTTTAATTACTTATATTTAATTGAAAGTTCAACTATAATATGATATTATAATATGTAATAAAAATGAAATCTTAGAGGAAAATAAAATTATGAGTGAAAATTATCTAGATAAAATTAAATATGAAAAAATTGGAGAAACAGAAGATTCAAAACAAAGGCAATTAAATTGGAATGTAGCATTTGGTTTGCAAGCAGTAGATAATCTTATGCCTTCTGAATATATGACCCAATTAGCAACAGAAAATATAATTGGAAATAAAAGTTATGAAACTGTTGAAGAAGAAGTAAAGCAGTATTATAAAAATGCAAATCAAGAAAAAGTAAATAAAGGTGAGAAACAAGCAGATGAAGTATCTTTAAGAATTGTAAAAATTTTAAATGATAAAGCCTTTACATTTAATTATTTGACATTAAAGCAATTTCATAAAAAACTATTTGAAAATATAAATATAGGAATAAATGAAAAATATATTGGAGAATTTAGAGACTATAACATTACAAAAAAAGAACCAATACTAGATGGAGAAACAGTACAATATGCAGATTATTCAATGATAGAACAAACTCTAAAATATGATTTTGAGGAAGAAGAAAAACAAAAATATATTGAAAAAACGGACAAAGAAAAAATAGAAAGAATATGCACTTTTACTGCACATATTTGGCAAGTACATCCTTTTGGAGAAGGAAATACAAGAACAACAGCTTTGTTTATTCAAAAATATTTAAATAGTAAAGGATTTAATGTTAATAATGAATTGTTTAAGGACAATTCATTGTACTTTAGGAATGCATTGGTTAGAGCAAATTATAGCAATATATCAAAAGGAATTGAAGAAGATAATAAATATTTATTAATGTTCTTCGAAAATTTACTATATAATGAGCAAAACAAATTAGATAATTCGGAACTAAAAATTTATTAATGAAAAAACTTAATAAAAA
>CANQLM010000013.1 GCA_947624735.1 uncultured Clostridia bacterium
GTACTTTTGATTTTCTTGCTAGGCATAGCAATAAATAATACTCCTTCAGGATTTTCGATAACTTTGATTTCATGAACAACAAATTCGTTATCGAATGTTACAGAAGCAACAGCTTTAAGTCTGTTTTCTGTACTTACTTTTCTTAATCTTACATCTGTGATTTCCATTTTTTATGTTCTCCTTCCAAAGTTTTATAGTACATCTTTTATATGTACTACTATTTTATTCGCTATATTTTTGTTTTTTCCTTCTATTTTTTACAAAAAAATTACATTTTATCAAATTATTTATAAATATAATTTTAAAAAACTTGTTTTTTTTCTTGTACTGTATTATAATTAAATGGCATAAAATATATAAAAAGGAGTTGACTATATTTGGCAAACATTCAAGAAATAAAACAATATAAGAATATTTACATGATAGGTATTGGTGGAGCAAGTATGAGTGGTATTTCTGAAATTCTTAAAAATTGGGGTTTTAGAATTGCAGGTTCTGATACTTCTAACTCTGAAATAATAGAGAAATTAGTTGAAAATGACATTCCTGTAACTATTGGACATAATCCTGACAATGTAATTGGATTTGATTTGGTTGTTTACTCTGCTGCTATTTCGCAATCAGACCCTGAACTTGTAAAAGCTAGAGAACTTGGTATTCCTACAGTTGAGAGAAAAGAATTTCTAGGTGCAATTACTCGTGCTTTTAGAAATACAATTTGTGTATCTGGAACTCATGGTAAATCTACAACTACATCGATGGTTTCAATGTGTTTTTTGGAGGCTAAATTAGATCCTACTGTTCAAATTGGTGCTATTTTAGATCCTATTGGTGGTAATTATAGAGTTGGAAATAGTGAATACTTTATTTTAGAGGCTTGTGAATATTCTGAGAGTTTCTTAAAATTTTCGCCTAAGGCTGAAATCATTTTAAATATAGATAACGACCATCTTGATTATTTTAAAAGTCTTGACAATATAAAAGAAGCCTTTGTTAAATATGTTAAACTTTTGCCTGATGATGGTATTTTAGTATATAATGTAGATGATGTAAATTGTTCTCATTTATCTAAATATACTAAAGCTAAAAGTATTACCTTTGGATTAAAGAACACTAATGCTAATTTTATAGCTAGAAATATTTCTTATGATGTAAATGGTTTTCCATCTTTTGATGTTTACCACAATAACGTATTTTATAAAACAATAAAATTATCTATTCCTGGAAAACATAATATTTTAAATGCTTTAGCTTGTATTGCATTATGCAATGAATTTGGATTGGATAAATCAGATATAAAAAATGCTTTGGCTAAATATAAAGGAGCTGAAAGAAGATTTCAATATTTAGGAAAAATGAATGATGCTAAAGTTTATGATGATTATGGTCATCATCCTACTGAAATAACTGCAGTTGCTGAGGCCATGAAGAAAAAAGAATACAATCATTCTTGGGTTATTTTCCAACCTCATACATATAGTAGAACTAAAAATTTACTTGATGATTTTGCTAAATGCTTATTAAATTTTGACAATATCATTGTTACTGATATTTATGCTGCACGTGAGAAAAATACTTTTGATGTAAGTTCAAAGGATATTGTTGATAAAATAGATTCTTTAGGAAGAAAGGCTTACTATATTCAAGATTTTGATGATATAGTTGAATTTTTAAAGAGAAATGTTAGGCCTAATGATATAGTTATTACACAGGGAGCTGGAACAATTACTAAATTAGGACATAAGTTAGTTGAATAATAATTCAAAAAAAGACTATTGTTAAAGAAGTGAAAAATCTGAAAGTTCACTTCTTTAATTATAGCTTTCTTCTTTAATAGTTAAGTTTTCATATTATTTTGAAACAAATATGGCTATATTATCATGAGTCGTATTGCTTCCACCTTTAGTCATAGCTTCTAACGATATGATATCTCCTTCTTTTAGTTCTCCTGACCACTCTAAAAATCTTTCACCATTTTCTGTTGGTCTTATCAAACTTCCTTTTGCAACTTCAGTATCATTCTTTAATACCCTAATTCCAACTTCATAATTTGCACCAATAGTTCTATACCACTGGATATAATAAGTTCCTGTTACTTTTACTTTAAAATATGTTTGCCAAACATCTCCTGCAAGTGATAAATAGTCTTCATTTAGTTTACCTATCCATTGGTTAGTTTTATCATTTATTGGCCAATTAGATAAATTATAAGAAGTAGCACCATATTCATTAGTCCAATTTGAATTCATTCCAAAAGCTGTTCCAGCACCATAATATGCAATATTCCCTTCTTTTAATTTTTCACTTTCTAAAGCTGTTACTTTTCCTTGTCCATTATGATATCCTTGTGGTATGTTTTGGGTTTCTCCCGGTTCTAATTCTATATTAAATGCTGCATTATTTGTCATCTCTCCTGTTTCTAAACTTCCTTCTCCTGTTATATATGTTTTTCCATTTAATACATCTCCTACTTCTGCTGTTGTTTGTTGTCTTTCTCCTTTTGCTATTGCAAATCCATTTACATATGTTTCTAGTTTCATTAAACTATTTTCTTCTTCTGTTTGTGCTTCTTGATATTTTGCTACTGCTTTTTGGACTCTTGAAAATAATCCATTATCTCCTATAGCATTTCCGTATTGTAATTCCTGCTAGTATTAGCATTATTATTATTGTTACTACAAGTGCTACTAATGTTATTCCTTTTTCTTTTAAATTTCTCATTTGATTTTACCTCTTTCATATATTATGTTAATTTTTATTAATGTAAAAACTTAATAAAAAAGTAGTAATCTCTTAAGTATGCTATTTATAGCACTTATTTTAAGATTACTACTTTTTTATTTTTTACAAAATTGTAATATATTTTTACTTATAAATTCTTGTTAAACTATTGATAATATGATATATTTTTAATATCTTAATTTTTATTAAGTTTTTACATTAATAAATTCTTTATCTATAATCTGTTTCTGATAAAGTAGGATAGTTAAAAATTTGTCCAGTTTCTGACACATCACCATTTGGTCGATGGGTTGGTAAGAAATTACTGCTTCCTTTTAGAAAATATTTGTATCTATTTATTCCAGAAGTATCTCCATTTCCTATTATAATTGGGTCGTCCCAAGTTGTGTCAACTGCATACCATTTTTCATTATCCATTTTAACATAGTTCCATGCATGTGCTTCTGTTTGTCCTTCTCCATCAATTCCTTCCCCATATATTGTAACACAAGGAATTTCTAATTTATCTAATATTATTTTAAAAGCTTCTGCATATCCTTCACATACACATAAATTTTCTACAAATGCACCATATATGTTTGAGTTATTTGCAGATTCGTTTTGATTATATTGTATCATTCTTATAAGTTCATCATGAACATATTTTACTTTATCATAAGAGTTACCCGTTGCACTCATTGCTATCGAGTTAATTTTACTATTAACTTCATTTATTGCATTTTCAACTTGATTACTAGATTTAAAATAATCATTAAAATATGTTTTACCGTTTTCAGGTTCTAATGTATATTCATATTTTACAGAGGTTAAATATGTTGTAGTTTTTGTATTCTGTATCAAGTTATTTGTATCTACCCAAAATATATCTGGCCTATCTAATGAAAATGCATCCCAAGCTGTTTGAATATAATTTCCTGCATTACTATCATTAATGTTTATTTTTATTGCACCTGTTCCCGATTTTATAATTGAAACATTATCCTCTATTGTTTCATATATTTTCTTTCCTACTGAATTAAGTTGATTATAATAATATTTTTTAGCTTCATTACTTTTGTTTTGTGTTGGATTATCACTCGTATTTCCAAAAATACTATTACTTAGTGTTACATTTTCTTCTTGCACTTTATTATGATTTGTAACTGGTAATTTTGCCGTATTTTCTGTTTTAGAACTATTTAACATTGCTTCATTATTAGTTCCTATATCTAAATTATCATTACTAAATATGGTTAATCCTATAAACACTCCACATATTAATATAAGAACTAGTAAAATTATATTAACTATTGCTACTCCTCTATTATTTTTTCTCATGTTTCCTCCTACACCTTGGTTTAAAGTATTCTTTCAAATTTTATTTAATTTAAATTATACACAAATATAAAAAATATATCAACCTTTTGAAATAATTATTCTTGTTATTTAATTAAGTTATATACTGTTATTGAAACTGATTGATTTATTAAGTTGAATTTATTGCATCATCATATCTGCAAATATTGCATATCCTTGTGTTGGATCGTTTAATAATACATTAGTAATTGCACCTATAAATCTTCCATTTTGAATTATTGGTGTTCCACTCATTCCTGGAATAATTCCTCCTGTTTTTTCTATTAATTCTTTATCTGTTACCTTTATAAGCATACTTTTATTATCCTTATAATTCATCCTATAAATTTTCCTTATTTCAATTTCATATTCCTCGGTTTTATTTTCATTTGATAACTGACATATTATTGTAGCTTTTCCTTCTTCTATTTGATTTCTATTTGCTACTGGCATTTCTCCTTTTTTTACTTTATTAATATAGTTAATATTAGTTACTTTTCCATATACTCCTATGGTCGAATTTACTTCTATATTTCCTATTGTTTCTCCTCCGTCTATTATTCCTCTTATTTCTCCTGGTTTACCTTTTTCTCCTTTTACAATAGAAACAATTTGACTAGTTACTAATTCGCCATTAGATATATTTAATAATTTATTTGTATCTACATCATTTATTCCATGACCTAAAGCTGCAAAACTATTTGTTGCTTGTTCGTAATATGTCAATGTTCCAATCCCGGCAGCTGCATCTCTAACCCAAAGTCCTATCATATAATTTTCATCAGTTGACTCTATTGGAGTTATTGTTGTATAGATTTCTTCTGATTCTCTTTGATATCTAATAGAAATTGTATTTCCATTGCTTTCATTAATAATATCAATTAATTCTTCTGCATTTGTTATTGCTTTACCATTGATCGATTTAATCATATCTCCTTCTTTTATTCCAGAATTTTCATAAGGCTTATATTTATTGCCATCAATTCCATCAATTTCTGACATTCCAACCACTAAAACACCATCCGTATACAGTTTTAATCCAATAGTTCTTCCTATTGGATTTACCATTCTTTGTGTAAAACTATTAACATTTTTATAATAAGCACTACTATTAAATGCTAAAACCCAAACATAGTTAATAAATAATAAAATTGTAAATATAATTAATAACTTTTTTATTTTTTTGTTTTCCATATTTCATTCCTTTCTTTTTTTGCAAAATAAAAACGATTATCCTTATGATAACCGTTTTTTATATTTTTAATTCTTATTTGTTTAATTTCCATTTACATTTACAATTCCTGAATGTCTAGCTGTTATAACATAATTTCCGTTTCCAGTAACTCTATACATAAAATTTTTAAGAATTTGAGATATTGTTTGATTTGTATTTCTAACTGCAACTGAAATAATATCTCCTTCTTTTAATTTATATACGCCATCTCTTTCAATTTTTTCAAGTATTTGAGATGTATATTCTGTATATGAATAGTTCTCACCAACTTTTACTGGAGATGCTTGAGTTGTTTTCTTATTAGAATTTTCATCCAAAACTTCTACTTGCATTTCTATTTCAAATGAATTTCCTGTTGCTGCAATTGTTTGATTAAAGGCTTCATACTTGTCCTTTGTTATTCTTGCTGTTGTCCTAATATCATCAACAAAATCTGTTGTAGCAGTTTGAATTGCTTGTTGAGATATATCATCACTTCTATCAGCTGTTGACATTAAAGGAAATATAAACATTAATACTGCTGCTAAAAATATTGCTAATACTGTCATAACTGAATCACTCATAAAAACCTCCTATATTTTTACATAAGTTTTATTTTTTATTTACCTTTTTCCGATATAAATATATTGAATAACTCTCTTTTGTGTTCCTTCATCATTTTGCGTTATTTCATTGTTTGAAAATTCTAAAATAGAACTATCATCAATTGTATCATCTTCTCTTGCAATAGTATTATATGCACCTATTCTTTCAATAAATAATGCATCTGTTGCTTGAGCTAAACTACTACCCAATTTTCTAGTAAGACCATCAAATTTATCATAGTTTAACTTTAGTTTATTATCTGTTAAGTCATTAATATCTACTGATTTAGGTCTTGACATATCATATGTAGATGTTTCAGGTGTATTATTTATAAAACTTTGAATAAAATTTTTAGCATGAAGTTCATCATGTAGCCATGGTTCCTGTCTAGTATTTTCATCATCTGCATCAATGCCAAATATTGCTCTAGAATAATTTTTTCCATCGTATGTTGTTTGGTAAGATATATCATATTTATTTAATAAAGTTGAGCTTGCTAATCTAGATGGTAAGCTTTCTGAATAATATAAAGTAAGTGGTTTTATATTCTCAATTAAATCATTATTTTCATCTGCTTTACCAGTATAGAATAATACTGTATATCCTTCTTTATAATAAGAATATAGAGTTGGTACTATTGTTTCAATACCAACTAATCTATTCTTAGATATTACAATATTATCCGTACTATAGTATTCTTGGTCATCAGACTTTTCTAATATTGCTCCTGCAGCTTCTCTAGCTTTTGTAAATGCAAATATTGATAGAGAAATTGCACCAATAAATATCAGAATTGCTGCTGCCATTTTTAATGCATCTGTAGCGTTCTCCATTATAAATAAGCTCCCTTAATGCCTTTTAGTCCCCATTTCCGCCTTGAGTGGCAGTTCCGTGGCTTCCTTCCCATACACTAATTATACGTAGAAATCCTGAGTTATAATATGCTGCTGTACTAGTTGTTGCATCTTCTTTTCCTATTGCTTTATCATTTTCAGTATTAACCCAATATGTTTTTCCTGGTTTTACAGTTCTTGAAATTGTTGAAGTATCAGATTCTGCTCCATTATAATATACTTTAATTTCTTTTTCTTCTTCAGCAGTTTGTGAACTGATGTTATTTGAACGAATTGCACTCATTAAATTTTTAACTGATGCAGCTGAAACTCTATCTCCAAAATAAGATGTAAATTGACTATTTTGTGCTTGTGCTGCTGGTCCTGATAAATCAGCCTGTGTTATTGTATCAGATGCAATTGTATAAACATATACACCTAATCCTATAAGTAAAATTGATATTAAAATAGCTCCTGCTATAACTAATGCTTTTGATGCATTCTCCATTTTTAATTTCCTCCTTTGATTATATATATAAGTGTCTTTTTTAAGACAAAACTAATAACTATTTAAATTTCTTCAAAGTATAAATATTTTACAAACTTTGTTTTTTTATGATATTCGATTTTTAAACATTTAAAATTTGCTTGTCCATAAAGTCTAATGAATTCTGAAACTTTTTTTGTATAAATAGATTCTATTGGAAAAATATTATCACTTAGTTTAAATTTTATTTCAATTTTAATTGAGTTTGTATCATTTTCAATGTATAATCCATTTCCATCTTTTTCTATTTTATTTCTTTCATTGTTATCTAATGTCTTATTAATTATTGTTGCTAGTTTATTGCCAGTTAATTCTTTTTCAAGCAAATTATCATATACAACATTATTCGTTTCAATATCACTTTTTTTTGATTTTACTTGATAATATATATATGCTACTGTTGTAATTGTAATAATAATGCATACAATGTATATTACTATTTTTTTCATAAACTTCCTTTAAATTATATCATTAATATTTTTTTTATGCAATATTTTTTTAACTATTTTTAGAAACTATTTGGTATAGATATTATATCTGGACTTATAGAATGAAATTCTATTTTATTAATCATTGCTGTCTCTTGTGAATATTGAATATCATTATCATATAATTCTGTGTCTATTTTATTATTTTTCTTTTCTAGAGTTGCATTACAACTAAAATAAAATGTATTATTCTCTTTTATAAATTTTTTTAATATTTCTTCTAATTTTAGATTATTATTATAATCATCATTATTTCCTATATATTTATTACTATTAAATACGTCCGCTCCATCAATATATACTGTTACATAGTATGGAGAACTATCTTTCCAAACTAATTCTCTTGAATCATTTTGTTGTTTTGCAAAATTTATAATAGTTGCTATTTCTTGTGCTGTAATATTAGTTCTATAAGCATATGTATTAAACTTATTATTAAACTCTTCTATTTGTGTTTCTATCATTGTTTCATGCATTTCAGATGAAAAATTTCCAAATTGAATAAATACATAAGCCATTAATGAAAGTACTAGTATAGCAATTAAAATTTCACCTGCCATAATTAGAGCATTTGATGTATTATCCATATATATCCTCCAATTAGTTTTTCCTTACAATTTGTGAAAAATACATTTTTTGCACTCTTCCTGAGCCTTTACCATTATCTTCTTCATTTTCACCATCATATACTAATCTATCACATTGAAAATATGCTTCTTTAAATATTTTTGGAAAATCTTTTTGTACATTTTCTACAATATAATTATAATCCTCATTCATAAATGTGATTAAATCTATATATGATTCAGTAAGACGTCTTTGAGTTTTATCATCTCCTAAGTTGTCTGCAAGTGTTGTATTTTTCATAAATTTTATATATACTTCTAGATTTTTATAACCATTAATTTCTTCATATCTTTCATTTGTGTCTTCTGCTAGATTTTCTAGTGAAACTAATTCATATCCTCGTATTACACCTTTATTATACGATTCAAATTCTTTATTAAATTGTACAATTTGTTCTACTGTCTGTACTTGTTCTTGTGTTCTACTATAATTAGTAAAATTATTCCATCCAGTAACTAATAATGATACTACAAGTATAGCAATTAGAATTCCTCCTGCTATAATTAATGCTCTAGATGCATTTTCCATTTATATTTTCCTTTCTAAATTTAAGTAGACATACTTGACATTTGATCAAATGATGATGTCATACTTGTCATTCCTATTAATACAAGTGGAACTATTAGATAACCAACAAATACTAAAATCATTGGTGTAAATCCAATTCCTTTTCCTATCATTCCTTTTTTGCTTATTAATCTTTCATTTGATTCTTTTCTTTTATCTCTATAGTATTCTCTATCTGCATCTAATTCATCAAATGCTTCAATAATAGGTACCTTTTCAACGGCTATCTGTAAACTTTCTATAATTCTTATAAATGGTTCATATGATACATCATCTTTCATTTCTTCTAAGGCTTGCCATGCACCTGATTCGTAGTTATTCAAACATCTATTTATAGGCTCACGGAATATATCAGAATATCTTCCAAGCCATTCAAGAATCATTTCAACATCAACTCTTTCAAGTCTCATAAGCATCATTATAATTGTTTGATATTGCATTACTTCGTCTTCCATTTCCATTTGTCTCATTTTTAATTGAAACCTTAGAATAAGTATAGGTGCTGCATATCCAATGATTGAAAATAACAATGCTAATAATACTTCATACCATTGAATATATTCTCTATTTATTGTTTGTAATTTGTTTAGAATTATTTGTGCATTAGAAGCAATTTCATCATCTGATGCATCTTTATATTCTGGTGAATTTCTCATTGTCCTTTCAACATCTGAAAGTTTCGCTCCTCTGTTTCCTTTTAATTTTTTTAGAATTGCATTATGCTTTAGAGTTGTTTGCATTGCCTTATTTTCTTGTGATGAAGACATTGTTCCAATCAAGTTATAATCTGATGTTGGCTGTGTATAAATATAATTTATTTGTAGATTATGTAAGGCTATAAAAAATATAATTGATACTATGCACGTTGCAACAGATATTACTAGCCTATTAATGTATAACCATTCTATTTTTTGCTTTGAAGCAGATTCTTTTAGTAAATTACTAATTTTTCTACGTTCTTTAGTTCCTTGCTTTGGTATAAATTGGTCTACAATCTTTTTTACAAAAGGATTGGTATATAATTTTGCCTGCCATGGATTTTGCTCGTCTTGTACCTTTTTTACTGCTCCATTATCTTTTAGCTTTCTGATTAATATATAACAAATAAATGTTGCAAGCATTATCAATACTTGTACAATTAATCCTTGCTTTCCTAAGTAAAAACTTTGAGTAAATGAAAAGTTTGATATTGCCCAATTTTTGAGTGGTTCTAACATAAGCATTGGAAGAATTGCAATTACTGATAAACTTTGAAATGTATAATTTAATTTATCTCTTTTTAAAATTTCAATTTGCATTTCTTGTGTTATATTTTCTAGGTTTTTTAAATATAACGACGTTCCATCAACTTTTCTGTCACCAAATTCTTGTGTCAAATATGATATTCCAGCGAATTCTTTTATATAATTATTTGGTGCTATATCATAATATTTTTCCAAATCTGTTTCTGGGTCTTGTGAATTTAAAATTTCATAAATTCTTTCTGCTTGTCTAGAAATTTCAACATTTTCTGTATCCTGTGCTGTTGAATAAATTGCTTCTCCAACCATATTGGTTTCATGATATGAATGTCTCATTGCAGCAAAGAAATCTATTTGTTCAGATAGTAATTTATTATCTAACTTATCAACCATTCCATCTGTAAATGAATCTATAATAAATAATTCAAATACTAATATAATTGCCATCAATAATAAATTTTTATTTGTAATCATAATTACCACAAGTGTAAGTGGAATTATTATACCTAATCCTTTGAAAATAATTTTTGCACTTTCTTCTCTAGTTACAAATTCATCATCTAAGTTATTTATTTCTATTCTACGTCTTATTTTTAAAAGATATCTATTTAAAAATGGAGTCTTTAAAAATTTTAAATATAATTTTTGATAAAAAACCTCTGTTGAAAATCCTTTTTGTTCAGTACCTTTTCTAAGTCTTTCGATTCTCATTACATCTTCATTTTGCATTCTTTTTCTAAGAATAAAGTACATTAATATTATTGCTACAAATGCTACTGCAACTATTATCATTAATATTAACAATAAATTTGAAGACATTTTTAAAGGCTCACCTCCTACTTTTAGTTTATTTTAATGGATAACTTCACCTATTTCATTAAATTTAACTCCCCATAATCTCTGTACAAATTCTTTAAATGCTGTTGCATCAGTGTCATCCATATTTCTTATCATTTCAGTTAAATTTTTGTCAGAAATTTTATTTGTAATTACATAGCTTCCGTCTTGATATTCCATAACATTAACATATTTAAATAATTCTTTATTTGTTTCTTTTGAATAATATTTTGTTGCATTATCAACAAATTTTTCAAATTTACCCTCTAATGTCTTTTCTTTTTGATGGTCAAATGTGTAATCATTAACATCTTCTATTGGAATACATTCAGTAATTCTTTCTATATATCTTCTTCCTTTAAAATCTTTAACTAAATGTATATCAAAGTTAAGTACTTGTACAACTTGTTCTTCTGCAACAGTTTCATTTGTAAAGTCACCATTTCTAAGCATTGAGTTTCTTAATGCTGTTACTAAGTTTGGAAATGTTTTAGCATGGTGTGTAAATAATGTAAATTTAGATGCAACTTGGGCTGCTTGTATCATCCAAGATGCAACTGGGTCTGTTGCAACCTCACCGATGATATTAACAGAACCATCGGTTTTTTTCTGAACATCTAGACCTTGCTGTCCAGTAATTGTATCTGTTTCTCTAAATGTTAATATGTTTCTAGTTGGGTATATTTTTCTTAAGTGAAGCTCGAATGCAGTCTCTTGAACACGGATGTTCATTGTTTCATAAATATTTTCTATCATACCCATAAGCATTGTTGTTTTACCAGAACCCTGCTCACCTGTAAGAGATATAATTCTTGCTCCTCTAACTAAGTATTTTAATAAGTCTATTGCATCTTCTTTTCCTGGTTCTTTTATTAATTGCTCTAGTGTTGCTCTCTTTACATCGAACTTTCTTACGAAGAATGCCCATGTTTCAGAGAAACTTGGTCTTACAACAACGACTCTGGAACCATCTTTCATTTCATTTATTTTATAACCATTTGTATCAGAAAGCTGTCCTGGGTTGTTATATTTATATATGTTTTGACATACTCTTTTAAGTTCTGCTTCTGTTCCAAATGATAAAAATGCTAAACGTATTGATTTACCTTGGAAGAATATCCATATACTATCACATGCACGTGGTACTTTATGGTCCATAACTTGATTTAAGTAGCTACTATCTGTTTGTGCAACTTGGCTTAAGAAACTTTCTGGAAGTCCTGATACACCACCTGATACACCATCTATGTTCATGTCTCTTACTTCATCTATTGAACTATATCCCTTATATCTTTGGTATATTCTTTGAACTACTACCATTAGTTTATCATCAAAAGCCAAATTAAAGTTTTCTTTTTCATAAATATCATTTATTTCTTCTGGAGTAATAACATATGAAGGTTTTGCATCTCCTGATGTATATTTTAATTCTGCTAAGTTGTATTTTTTTATCATTTGAGTTAAAGCCTCATATCCAAAGTCTTTTTTATACATATGCATAATAATATCAAACTTATCTTGTGGAGTTAATAAAGATGGTACATCAAATGGAATTGCTTTAGATACATTTGCTTCATCTACCCCATATTCTTTAACTAATAAATCAAATATAAGTTCTTTTACATATTTTTTATCATTAACGTCACCATATGTACAACCCTTTAATGCTTTTTTTAATTCATATTTTTTGCTTTTTCTTCTTTTTAATTCTTCTTCTGAAAGACCTAAGTCATATAGGTTTACTTTGGTTATTTCATCTAGCCTTTTCTTTACGAAATTCATCATCATATCTAGAGTATAAGTTTTATCATCAACTACGACTTGTTCTTCTACTTCAGCATTCTGTTTCTTTTTTAAGTTATTTCGTAATAATGCAACAGCTAGAAAGATTATTACAACAATAATTATAATGTTAAAAAACATTTATATGCCTCCCTTTCATTAGTTATTCATTCCAAATTCTTGAGCTTGTCTTAGATAGTCGATTTTTTCTACTGCTTCTCTTACTTGAGAACAAAAATATTCATCTTTTCCTTGTCCTGCTCCTAATCCTTTCATAGCTAAAAAATAATCTACTACTTTACCTTCTGTACAATAATCTGCAAATAAAATATTATAAGGTACAACTATAGGAACATTTCTTTCCTTTAAATATCTTCCGATATTTTTAGCTGTATATTTTGAATTCATATTATATTTTCCAATTGATATTAAAACGTTTTTTCTTCTATAAAATTCATCTTCAGCTTTTAGTCTTTCAAATCTTTCCATAGATTTTTGATTTTGGTTTAATCCAACAACAACTAAAGTTGATAAATCCATTATTTTTCTTTGGTTTTCTACAGGTATTCTTTTGTTTAAATCTACTAAAACTATATCATAGACTGTATTAGCTACATCTGCAATTTGTGAAAAATATACAGATGTATTTATATATTCTTTATAATCTACTGTTTTTGGTGGTTGAAGAATATCTAATCTGTCTGTCAAAACTGGTTTTGTATAGCTTTTTATAACATCCTTATCTCCTCTGTTGCTTGCAAACATTCTAACTAATCCTTCTAATCCGTTAGAAATATCTGCATTTAATGATTTAGCAAACATATTTTTTAAACCACCAGAATTATTATTAAAAAAACAATCTTCTAAAGTTTTGTCATTAAAATCTGTAGAAATTACCAATATTCTATAATTATGTTCTATTGCCATAAGTGTTGCAATTGCTGCAACTGAAAGTGATTGTCCACTTTCTTTTATGTCTTTATTTACAAATGTTATAATTGACATATCAATATCCTTTCTACATCTTTTTTATAATTCTTTTTATATCAGCTTGGCTTAAATATTCTCCTCCAATTATGGATACTATATATTCTAAGCTATCTTTATATGTTTGAGAAAATCTTTTCAATGTTATTTCTTTAGATATTTGATTTTCTAAGATTGCTTTTCTATCATTAATAGTATCTACAAAATCAATTTGTTCACTTTTCCAAGTAACTTTACTTCCTTCTATTAAATGATTTAAATATTCATCTGCCTTATTTGTTATATTTGCTGAATATATTACCTTATAAATTTCCATAGGATTTTGTAGAAATTTAAATATCTCTAATCCTCTTTGAAGTTCATATTCATCATAAGATGTAACAAAAAAGTTTTTTTGCAGGCTTGGTAACATATATGAATTTAATGTTTGTATATTATCAGTGTCAATTAAAACTATATCATAGTTAAGTCCTTGTCCTAAGTATTGTGCTATAAAATTAAGATTCATAAATCCAAGTGCAACATCAATTCCCAAATAGTCGCTAACATATGTATTTGATGTAGCATTGCTGATTCTTGGAACAATATATCTAAATCTTTGAGTTGTAGTAGCATCAACAATTAAAACTTTTTTATTAAAATTACTTAATATTTTGGCAATATTTATAAGTAAGTCTTTTTTGTCATAAGCACCTATAAATCCTACTTGTTCCAAATTTCATCAATCCTTTCTTTATATTATCCGCCATACATTGATTCTAAGTATGTTTGTCTTTCTGTTTGTTGTGTTGCTACTTCTGAACTTGTTCCTGCTTGTATTCCTGTTTCTCTTGTTGTTTGATCTACAGCATTTAAAGCATTATTTACACCACTTCTATATTCATTATAAGAAGTATTATATCTATTGATTAATGCATTTCTTGCTGTTTGAACAATATTAGGATCCATACTTATTAGATTAGCTGTTTCTCTTGATGGTACATAAGTTTGAGTTGCAACAGCTTGAAGACCTGGATCTGTATATTTAGTTGCATATAATTTACTACCTTCTATTTGATATGCATCAACTATTGCAGCACTCATAGTTAATATTTGGTCTTCTGTTACATTCATTATCATTGTTTGTGTAGATTGAGTTCCACCTAAATCAGATATAGTAATCTTCTTTTTAGAAATAACAATATAATCTTCTCCGCTTGGCATTCTTAATCTAACATCTATAGTATCACCTGTTTCCAAATTTGTTGGTAGAATGATCATATTATATTCTTGTTCTCTTAAATCATCTGTAACTACATCTTCTTCAGTAGAAACCATATCACTTGTTAGCATACTTTTTGATGGTATATCTATTTTTGCAATTATTTTAACAGCATATGCATTTCCTGACTCATCTACTATTGTTGACATTTCATTGAATTGTGCCATTGTTAATGCTGTTGGTGTAGCTACTTCTGCATTGGCTTTTACTCTAGTTAACATATCTGATGTAATTTCTTCTCCAGATTTTATATCTGTATTTATAATTACTACATCCTTTTGAGCCGCTATTCTCTGCTTTTCTTCTCCATTCATTTTAAATAATAATAGTCCTAGAACTACAATAATTATTAAGCCTATTAAACCTGATATTACTAATCCCTTTATAAAAGATGTTCTTGCTTTTTTCTCTAATGGATTCAAAGTTGCCATATCTTATATCCTCCTAAATTTAATTATAAATCCATTTTATTTTATATCAATCAACCTATTTTATCAACTAATTTTTTTATTGTTTCGATAATTTAATATTGCTGTAACATTTTTGTAATATTTATATGTTTTTCTCTATATTTTTCCTTTTATTTACTGCTTTTATAATTATTATTACTATAATTATTCCAAAAACAACTCCACAAGTATCTATAAGAACATCTATTGGAGATGCAAATCTATCTGAAATAAATCTTTGATGAATTTCATCACTACATGCATATAAAAATCCTATCAATACACTTATTAATATTTTGTTTTTCTTGCTTAGATTAAATGTTTCTAATAAACTCATTGACCATATTCCAACTAAAGTGAATATTGTAAAATGAGCTAATTTTCTAATAATTGGATGCAATATGTTTATTATTTCTTCCTTATTACTACTTTTACTAAAAAATATATTTAAAAGTATATTAATAAGTCCTTTACTCATTTTTCCTGATTCATCTCCATTTTGGCTTGAGAACCAGAATATTATTACAAACGTAGTTATTAAAAGAATC
This sequence comes from uncultured Clostridia bacterium, assembly GCA_947624735.1. Classification (GTDB taxonomy): domain Bacteria; phylum Bacillota; class Clostridia; order TANB77; family CAG-508; genus CAG-793. The sequence continues at coordinate 16,064 of CANQLM010000013.1, forward strand.
AAAAATAAAATTCTAAAAACTATTTTTCTTTTTTTCATTATATGTCTCCCTTTTTTCCTTAAAATTATAAATATAAAATTAATTTTATTCAATAGAATTTATATAATTATTTTTTATAAAATTTAAACATATTTTATATATTTACATAAATTTTATTGTAAAAACCTTTATTTTTTGCCAACTCTATGATATAATTGTTATAGTTTTTAATAAATAGGAGGTTTTTATGTGGTTTTTTATTATATTAGCCATTTTAATAGTAATTTATTTAGCTACTAGTATTAAGATTGTAAGACAGTCAGAAGTTTATATTATAGAGCGACTTGGTAAATTTCATAAAGTTGCTGACGCAGGTCTTACATTAATTATTCCTTTTGTGGATCACGTTCGTAGTATAGTAAGTTTAAAACAACAAACTTTAGACATTGCTCCACAAGATGTTATAACTAAGGATAATGTTACAATTACAATTAATACTGTTGTATTTTATAAAGTAATTGAACCAGCAAAAGCCGTATATGAAATTCAAAGTTTAAAAAAAGGTATTGAATATTTATCTGTTACATCTATGAGAGATTTAGTTGGTAAAATGGATTTAGACTCAACATTTAGTTCAAGAGACGTAATTAATGATAAATTAAGATCAATGCTTGATGAGGCTGCTAATAAATGGGGTTGTACGATAGAAAGAGTTGAAGTTCAAGATATTAATCCTCCACCAGATATTAGAGATGCAATGGAAAAACAAATGAATGCTGAAAGAAATAAAAGAGCTGCTATACTTCAAGCAGAAGGAGAAAGACAAGCTGCTATATTAAAAGCCCAAGGTGAAAAAGAAGCTGCTATATTACAAGCTGATGCAGAAAGAGAATCTAAAATAAGAAGAGCAGCCGGTGATGCAGATGCAATTAGAAGAGTTGCCGAAGCCAAAGCAGATGAAGTAAAATTAGTTTATAGTGCAATGATGAAAGCAAATCCAAATCAAACTTTAGTACAATTAAAATCTTTAGAAACTTTAAAAGATGTAGCTAATGGAGATGCTAACAAAGTATTTATCCCATTTGATGCAACTGCAAGTTTAGCTGGACTAGGAGCATTAGCTGAAGGTGTTAAAGATTCAAAAACGAATATACATAAAAAACTTGAAGAAAACTAATATATAAAAAAATCTATCTTAAAATGTTTATAAACATCTAAGATAGATTTTTTATTTACTTAAAGTTCTTCATGTTCTTGAGCATCATCTTCTTTTTCTGTATTATTATGCTCATTTAATTGGTCATTTAGTTTTTCTTCTGGTTGTTCTTTCTTTTCTACATTGTCACCATAAATTGCTTGCATTGATTCACTAAATTTGTCAAGTTCTCCACTATACCATTTCACTTTTCTATATTCATCTAGTGTTACCTTTGTTCCTGCTTTATGTGAATTTATTTTTTTAGTTAATCTGTCTATAAAATTTTGACCTTGTTTTTCATTTTTTACTCTTAATCTTTTTCTCTTCAAATTGAGTGCTTGTATTTGTCCGTTCTACATCATTAATACAGCCCACTTTTGAATACACAACTCTATCACCCAAATCATTATAGTGAAAACTTCCTAAAAATGTGTACTGATATTCGTCTGGTTTTGCTCTTCTATTTTGAGCATATCTTTTGATTAATTCTGGCAATAGTTCTAAGCTTCCATTTCCAGTAATTATTTCATAATATACTGGATATATTCTTGAATTTTCTTTTCCTTCACTATCAATATTTGTTTCTTTTATTCTAGCTACAAATACTTTAGATTTTTTGTTAGCATCCTCTTTTATACTATGTGCACTTTTTAATGTCATAGTCTGTCCTTGTATTCCAGTTTCTTCTCCTACATTAACTTTAATTTTAAATTTTTCCCAAAATTTATCTTTATCCATAATAAATTTACTCCTTCCTTTGTGGAAATACAAAAGCTATTATTTTATTACATTATTGCATTAAACATCCTTCGGCTGAATATTACTTGTATCAACATTACTATCAGGATTATAGTATTTAGTTCCAAGCATTTTATCTGGTAAGTATTGTTGTTCTACCCAATGTTTTGGGAAATCGTGTGGATACTTATATCCAACTGAATATCCTTCTTTAAGCATTCCGCTCTGCTGGTGCATTTCTAATGTGCATTGGTATTGTTCCTGTATCTTTATTCTGCACATCACTTAATGCTGAATCAATTGCCATATAGGCTGCATTAGATTTTATAGAATTAGCATTATATATCGCAGCTTCTGCTAATATTATTCTTGCCTCTGGCATTCCAACCATATTAACAGCTTGCATAGCAGAATTTGCAACAACTAATGCATTAGGATTTCCAAGTCCAACATCTTCTGCTGCTGAAATTACAATTCTTCTTGCTAAGAACATTGGGTCTTCTCCAGCATTTAGAGCTCTTGCTAAATAAAAAACTGTTGCATCTGGATCTGAACCTCTCATTGATTTTATAAATGCACTAATATTATCATAATGCGAATCTCCATTTTTGTCAAATACCGCTTTTCTTGTTTGAACGCATTCTTTAGCTACTTCACTAGTAATATTTATAAATCCATCTTTGTCTGGAGGTGTTGTAAGTACAGCTACTTCGAGGTTATTTAATGCTGTTCTTACATCACCATTTGCACAAATTGCAAATTTTTTTAAAATTTCATCTTCTATTTTTATATTGTAAGTTTTAAGTCCATCTTCTCTTTCTAGAGATTTTTTTAATACTGAGTAAATGTGTTCATCAGTTAGTGGATGAAGTTGAAATACCATGCTTCTTGATATTAGAGCCTTATTAACTTCAAAATAAGGATTTTCAGTAGTAGCTCCTATTAAAATTACGGTTCCATTTTCTACATATGGAAGAAGTGCATCTTGTTGTAATTTATTAAATCTATGAATTTCATCTATAAATAAAATGCATTTACCACTAGGATTAAGTAATGTGTTTTCTGCATTTGCAATTGCATCTTTAATATCTCCTACTCCTGATGTAACTGCATTTAATTTAATAAACTTATATTTGGTTGTATTACTAATTACTCTTGCAAGTGAAGTTTTACCACATCCAGGAGGACCCCATAAAATTATGCTAGATAATCTATCGGCCTTGATTGTTCTATATAAAATTTTATTTTCACCTAATATATGTTCTTGTCCAACATAATCGTCTAAAGTTTTTGGCATCATTCTATATGCCAAAGGTGTATTTAAGTCCATCTTATTTTTCCTTCTTATTTTCTATAAATTTTTAAGTCCTAATTTAATTATTTCTTCAACAGAAAGTCCATTTGTATCTAATTTTCCTAAAACTTGTTCAATATCCTTTCTTGTATACCCTAATACTTGAAGAGCATCCATCGCATCTTTAGCATTACCGTCAAAAGAAATAGGACTTATACTTTCTGTTTCTTCTATTGCACTCTCTGTTTTCATTTTATCTTTAAGTTCTAAAATTATTCTCTGTGCTGTCTTTGCTCCTATTCCTGGAAGTTTTTTAAGACTTCCAACATCATTAGATATAACTGCTAAAGCAAATTTTGATGGCATTATATTTGATAATATTTTTAATGCTGATTTAGAGCCAATACCTCCAACACTTATTAATAGTTCAAACATTGAAAGTTCTTCATAGCTTAAAAATCCATATAAATTGATATCATCTTCTGTTATTCTTAAATATGTATAAACTTTTACATTTTCATTAACATTTATATTTTGTAATGCTGTATCTGGCATTGATACTTTGTATCCTACTCCATTTACATCTATTACAATATATCCTTCTTTTTTTACTTCAACTGTACCTTTTAAATGATTTATCATATTTATGTCCGTATTAACCTTTAATTAATACATCCTCCTATGTTAATTTTTTTACATTTTATCATTTAAACATTTGTTTGTAAATATTTTTGTGATAATTTTTGTATATTTTTTTCTAAATTGGAAATATTAACTATAATTAATTAATCCGCTTTAGTTACTCTTATTTAAGGCCTAATTCTAAAGTGGACTATAATAAAAGGAGGTTTCTATGGGTATAGAAAAACACATACAAGTTACAGGAAAATCTTCTGTTTCTTGGAAAGATGCTATTGTTCAAACAGTTGAAGAGGTTTCAAAAACAATTAATTTTATGACATCAATTAAAATAATTGAACAACGTGCAAAGGTAACTGTAAATAAAATAACTGAATACTATGTTGATTTAGATATTACATTTATGGTTGAACAAAAACAATAATTTTTTTAGAAAGGATGATTAATAATTATGAAACCAACAGATTCACCAAAAGAATATAATGAATATGTAAAAAAGAAAGCTCCTAATTCCCCTATTTTAAAAGATTGTTTTAATGCTTTTTGGGTTGGAGGCTTAATTTGTTCTATTGGACAACTTATCTTTTTCTTTTGTAAATTCAAGGGCTTAGACCAAACAAGCTCTTCTACAATAGTATCAATTTGTTTAATAGCTATTGCTGTATTTTTAAGTGCAATTAATGTATTTAACCGAATTGGTAAATTTGCAGGTGCAGGTTCTCTTATTCCTATTACAGGTTTTGCAAATTCAATAGTTTCTCCAGCAATGGAATACAAATCAGAAGGATACGTAATGGGAGTTGGAGCTAAAATGTTTACAGTCGCAGGACCAGTTTTAGTATATGGAATTTCTGCTTCTGTTATTGTTGGACTAATAGCTTGCTTCTTTATGTAAAAATTTTATAAGAAAGGAAATTTTTTAATGAAAAAATTAGGTAAACAAACTTTACAGTTAGATAATAAACCTACAATTTTGGATACTGCTGCTATTGTTGGTCCTAAAGAAATGAATGGACCTTTGGCTAAATATTTTGATAAATGCGTTGAAGATGAATTTTGGGGTGAGGCTTCTTGGGAAAAAGCAGAAAGTAAATTCATTAAAGAAACTGTAAGTACAGTTTTAGGAAAAGCAGG
>CANQLM010000014.1 GCA_947624735.1 uncultured Clostridia bacterium
TTATCATAATGGCAATGTTACAAAATAATAGCAAGAGGCACCGAAATATTTCGGTGCCTCTTTGAAGGTAAAAAAACAAATTAATCTTTGATATTTTTCAAAACTGCTTCAATTGCTCTTGGTCTTTTCATAACCTGAATGTGATTGATACCCAATTCATCAAGTTCTAAACAGCAAATGGTATAAAGTTCAAATAAACTTTTATCAAGAGCTTTAAGTTCATTGTAGTATTTGATAAATGCTAAAACAGCTTCTTTATTCTTAATAAGAGTGTCAATAGGTATGAATTGAGATTGAGTTTGCACTGAAGTTTCATTCTCATCTACAACATCATTTTTAGAATCCTGAATAGGAGAGGGATTTTCATCTACACTAACAACGCTTACAGAGTCTAAAGCCTTATCTTCTTCAGCATTTGTGCTTTCTTCTTCTTTTTGTGTCATGCAAGTATGTAATGCCTTTATAAAATCAGCAATCAAATTGCCATATTGTGCAAAGAAAGGAGCAGAAATTCGGCTAAAGCCAATATTACTAATTCCTTTTAATACTTCATTTTCTCTTTGCGAGTAAAGGGAAGGCATATAAACATTTAAAATTGCGTCATCTAGTCCAGCATTCTTTTTGCAAATAAAAATTGCTGTATAAAGAAGAAGTGAGTCATTTTTTAAAGCATTTTTAAGTGCATAAATTTCTTTTTCACAGGCTGTAATCTGATGTTCACTTAAAAGGGTACTTATTTCCAAAAAATCTTTGTGAAATTCATGATACTGAAACCTAAGTTCTCCATAAAGCGAAGTTGCAAGCTTGTCAGTGAGAAGTGTAAAATCAGTTTTTTCAGAATCTAGAGTATAGCCTAATTTGTTTAAGGTTTTTTCTTTATCAAAGTTCATGTCCCACAAAAGTTGCCGAGCTTCTTTAAAAGAATATTTGGTAATAAAATCATTGACTGACCACGTAAAAGCTCTTTGCAGGGGTTCGTTTTCAGCTAAAACTTTAACGGTTTTACTCCGAAATTTGACTGTAGGGGCCTTACCAAAGGAAAATGCCCGATTACAGTGTTCAAAGGAATAATTCATTGTATTTCTAGCCATGTTCTTACCTCCAAAATGTAATAGTAGATAATTTCTACGAACAATTTAATTATAACATATAGGAAAACTTATGTCAACTTAGAATTTAAGCCAATTAATAACCTAAATTAAACAAAGATGGTAATATAAAATATTAATTATAAAACGATAAGACAAAAAATATTAAAAAGTGACACATAAAATTAAATCTGCATAAAATGTAATAAGGAAAGATAATTTTCCTATGGGTAAGAAATGAAAAGAAGTAAAAACATTATAATTATTGTACTACTATTTGTAATAGTTACAATGGCAGTAGGGTATTCAGCTTTTGCTACTCAATTAACGATAAATGGAACGGCTGAAGTTATAGGAGAATGGAATTTAAGAATAATCAGCATTAAAGCTCAAGATGTTAGTGAAAATTGCGATGCTGGAAATCCACAGTTCACTGACACGAGTGTAACGTTTGATGCTAAATTAGTAAAGCCTGGAGACTATATAACCTACTTAATAACTATTGAAAATGCTGGAAATATTGATGCTACTTTAAAAGGTATGACTTTTACTCCAGAAGAAAATGGTTCACCAGTAATTATTTATAAATGTAGAGAACCAATTCCAATAATAAGAGCTGGAGAACAAGCAGCAATATTAGTTAATGTAACTTATGATGAAAATGCTACTGAAGTGCCAGAAATAAAAACAAGAACAGTAACTGGTACTATTGAGTATCAGCAAAATTAATAAGATAGGGAATTATCCCTATCTTGTAAATTATAAAATTAGGTTTTAATTAAAAATGAAATATGTAAAAAGCAAAGGAATTATATTAATTGTCGCACTATATAGTATGATTAAAATATATATTAATATAAAATATCAAGTTATATATACGAACTTAATGAACTTAATTTTTTGGATATTTATGTTATGCTATTTAACATATGATATTAAACAAGGATATATAAGATTTAATCACAATAAAACATATTATATATTTATTATTTCTCTTTTTTATAGTGCAATTTATATTGGAAGTGGATTTATTTTTGGATTTTCAAGAAGTCCATATGGGCATAACATATTTCAAATAATACAAAACATTATTATTGAAATTATGCCGATTGTTGGAATTGAAATAGTAAGAGGAGTAGTTGTTACTAGAAATAAAGGAAATCCAATAATTTTAACATTTATTACATTGATATTAATATCTTTAGAAATTAATTATATTACACTAATTAAATTATTAATAGATAAAGAAGAAATGTTTAGATATATATGTAGCACAGTTATTCCTATAATTGCAAACAATATATTATGTACGTATATAGCACAAACTAGACCACTTAATTTTACTCTAATTTATAGAGTTATGCAAAAATTAATAGTTTTACTACTTCCAGTTTTGCCAAATGCAAATTGGTATGCTATAGGTTCGATAAACATTATATATTCATTAATTGTTTACTTATTATTTAAGTATGTTTTCCTAGAAAAGAAAATGAACAATGTAAAAAATGCCAAAAAAACTTCTGAAAAAATAAGTTATACAATAACATTGATAATTTGTATTTTACTAATTTTATTTATGCTGGGTGTATTTCAATATGAACCAATAGTAATACTTTCAAATAGTATGAGCTTAATATTTAGCAAAGGTGATGTGGTAATTTACAAAAAGATTGATGAGAAAGATTTAAGTACGATTCCTATCAATTCAATAATTATCTACACAATAGATAATCAAAATATTGCACATAGAATTATAAATAGAGTAGAAGAAGGTAATACAGTTTATTACCAAACAAAAGGGGACAATAACAATGTGCCTGATTCAAAGCTAGTAGCAATAAATCAAATAAAAGGAATATATGTTTTCCACATTAAATATATTGGATTTTTGTCAGTTTGGTTAAATATGTATCTAACAAATGATAATATAAATGTTTTTACGTAATATTTAGGAGGAAAATATTTTAATGTCAAAAATACGTAAAAGGAAATTATATTATATAATTATTATTTTAGATATAATTATTATAAGTTTAGCATTATGTGTGAATATTAAATTGCCAGCATACCAATATAACATAGAAAAGAACAGTGATTATAAAATTTTACTTAAAGAAAATAATTTTTATCCAATAAATAATCCATCAAATGATGTAAAAGCATATCCTTCTAAAGGTATTGACGATATAATAATAGATTTTAAATATATTTTAAATGGAAATAAAAATACTAATTTAAATTATAGATATAATGTAACTGCTAATCTAGTTGGAACAGTTAATTCAAGTGATGAACTTTATAAAAAAGTATGGAATAAAGAATTTATTTTAGCTGAAAATGTTGATAGTTACTACACAGGAACTTATGGCTTTTCAATAGAAAAAAAAGTAAATGTTAATTACGAATATTTTAATGAGTTAGTTAATTCTTATGAAAAAGAATATGGAATTTCAATAGATGCAATTTTGAAAGTTAAATTAAATATTTTTTACAATATAGATTTATCAAGATTTAAAACAGAAAATGAAAAAGCAGATGATTATATTGAAGTAGATATCCCAATTAATAATACAACGACAGAAATTAAAGAAGTTAATAATGAATCTAAAGAAAAAATATTTTATATGGAAAGAAAGCAAGATAAGTCTTATGAAATTTTATATTTAAGTGGTGGAGCAATATTAATTATATTAACTATTATTTTAATAGTAATAGACCTTAAGAAAAATAAAAAAAGCCAAGAAGAAATATACAAAAGTAATATCAAACATATTTTTAAATATTATAAAAATCTAATTGTATCTATAAAAAATAAACCTGATATTGATGATTTAAAATCTATGGAAATAATGAACTTAAATGACTTAATAGATATAGCAGAACAAAACCAGAAAAATATTATATATTATGAAATAGAAAAAAACAAAGAAAGTAAATTATATGTTATAGTTGATAAATATGTATATATTTATGGTATAACAGGAACAAAATTAAAATAAATATAAAGTGAACCCTAAAAGTTATATGTCTTGTGATATGAGCCTAAAGTATCAAGCAAAATATGAAGGGTTCACTTTTGTATGATTTAAATTATGTAGTAAAAAATTGGTCTAAATTATGCAGTGAAAAATCATTGAAAAAAATTTTTTTAATGATATAATACGTAAAAAGGGGAAAGTAGAATGAAGAAATTCTTTATATTTTTAATTGTAATAGCGACAATTATCCTAGGAGTATTTTTTGCTTTAAATTATGACAATGATATACCGATTGAAATAGCCACAAAAAATGAAGTAAAAGAGCCAACAAAAGAAGAAATAATATACAATAAAGCTCAAGACATAATTAGCAATTTATCACTAGATGAAAAAATAGGACAATTATTTTTAGTGAGATTTCCTAGCAATGCAGTAGAAGCAGTAAGCAATAATTATTTTGGAGGATATCTTTTATTTGAAAAAGATTTTAAAGGAAAAACAAAAGAGCAAGTTCAAAATATGATATCAGAAGTTCAAAATGCTTCGAAAATTCCACTTGCAATAGCAGTTGATGAAGAAGGTGGAACAGTTGTAAGAGTTAGTAGTAATACGAACTTAGCAAGTGAAAAATTTAAATCGCCAAGTGTACTTTATAATAATGGCGGATTTGAACTTATAAAAGAAGATACAATAAATAAATCTAATACTTTAAGTGAATTAGGAATTAATTTAAACTTAGCTCCTGTAGTTGATGTAGCAAGTCCATCTGATTATATGTATGGAAGAACATTAAAACAGGGAGTAGAACTTACAAAAGAATTTGCTAGGACTGTAATAGAAGCAAGCAAGTCGGGAAAAGTTACATATACTTTAAAGCATTTTCCAGGTTATGGACATAATAGTGATACACATAAGGCAGGTTCATTAGATAAAAGAACTTATGAAGAAATAATAAACACAGCTATACCACCATTTGAAGAAGGAATAAAGGCAGGAGCTGAAGCTATTTTAATTAGCCATAATGTAATTGAATGTATAGATAGTGAAAATCCTGCATCGCTTTCTTTAAAAGTACATGAACTTTTGAGAAATAAACTAGGCTTTGAAGGAATTATAATTACAGATGACTTATCTATGAATGCAATAACTGGAATTACTGATATGTATTTAAAAGCAATCTTAGCTGGTAATAATTTGATAATAACCTCAGATTATGAAAAGGCAATTCTTGAAGTAAAAAACGCAATTAACGAACAAAAAATTACTGAAGAACAGATTAATCAGTTAATTATAAAAAATATAATATGGAAAATAAATAATGAATTAATAAACTAGATAAAAAAAGGATGTAAAAAATGGACTATATTTTTAAAATAAAAAGTAGAAAGAGAAAGCCTAATGTTAAACATATAATTTTAATAATAATAATTTTTATAGCTATTATACTTCTTATTACTTTTACAATTTTAGGAATAAAACTAAAAAACAGTAGCAATAAGAATATTGTTGTAGCTAATGATATTGCTAATGTAAATGATACCGATAATGAAAATGCAATAGTTGTAGATACTAGCGAAGAAACAAAGAAAAATGAAAATAATTATAATTATTCAACATTAGATAATACTGAACTTGAAAGGTTTGATAAAATATATAGCACAAGCGAACCTAAAAGAGTATTTTTAACATTTGATGATGGACCAACAAAACAAGTTACACCTTTTATATTAGATTTATTAAAAAGCGAGAATATCAAAGCAACTTTCTTTGTGTTAGGCACAAGAGTTGATTCAAATCCAGAACTAGTGAAAAGGGAATATGATGAAGGACATTTTGTAGCAAATCATGGTTATACTCATAATTATAGTTCAATTTATTCTAGTTCTAGTGCAGTAATAGACGAATATTATAAGACAAATGAGTCAATAAGAAAAGCAATAAATAATCCAAATTATAATTCGTTAGTTTTCAGATTTCCAGGAGGCTCAGTTGGAGGAACATATGATTCTCTAAAAAAAGGTACAAAACAAATTTTAAGAACTCATGGAATAGCAAGTGTCGACTGGAATGCACTTACAGGAGATTCTGAAGGAATAAAAACAAAAGAAAAATTATTAGAAAGATTTTATAATACTGTTACTAATAAATCAAGTGTCGTATTACTTATGCATGATGCTGCAGATAAAATTTTAACATATGAAATTTTGCCTCAAATAATATCTTATTTTAGAGAAAATGGGTTTGAGTTTAAAACAATGTATGATGTTATTTTAAGAGATAGTTAGTCTTGACTTTCGTCAATACTATATACTATAATATTGGCATGCCGATATAGCTCAGTTGGTAGAGCAGTGAATTCGTAATTCAAAGGTCAGCAGTTCAATTCTGCTTATCGGCTCCAACAACGTTTCTCTTCGAACTATAAAACAGATAAATAGAAGAAATATCATTCTAAAAAAGGATGATATTTTTTTATTTTATTTTCAGTATGTATCACATTATCCCCCGAGCTTTGTACCGTTGGTCAAAACTCATAGGGGAGAATGCATTAGTTAAGTACACTAATAATATTAAAAATTTTGGAGAGTATAGAAATTTGCTTAAATTGTAAATATATGTTATAATATATATAACTTGCTAATAGAGGTGAATTATGAAAAAAGCAAAAAATGAATCAATAAAAAATGTATTAAAAAAGTTATATAAGATATTGACTAAAAGGCAAAAAATATCTTTTCTAATAATTGTACTGATTATGATTATATCTGCTGGATTAACACAAATTACACCTAAAGCTATTGGATGGTTAACAGATGATATTCTGACACAAAGTGAAATCGCATTTTCTAAAGTTATACCATTCTTAATTTTAATATTAGTTGTAAATGTTGTAAATGAAGTTATAAAAATTGCTAGAAGAGTTATGGTAGAAGATACAGCAACAAGAACAGAAAAGCAAGCAAGGGGAATGGTAATAAAATCTTTACTTATGGCACCATTATCATATTTTAGAGAAAATATGACTGGAAACATACATGGAAGAATGAATAGATGTTTAGAGGGAACAGTAAAACTAGAAAAACTATTATTCATGGATTTTGCACCAGCAATATTTAATAGTATTGCAGCAATTATAACAATATTTATTACTTTACCATTTGTACTTGCTTTGCCAATGATGCTAGTAATACCAATTGGAATATTTATAGTATTCAAACAAATAAACAGTCAAAAAGGAATAAGAGTAGAACTTTTAGAAAGTAAATCACAAATGGATGGCACTATTGTTGAACTAATAAATGGTATAGAAGTTATAAGAATTAGTGATAGTGTAGATTTTGAAGCAAATAGATTTGATAATAAATCAGAATTTTTAAGAAAAAAGGAAATGAAACATCATAAAGCAATGGCTTTATATGATTGCTTAAAATTTGTAAATCAAGCATTTTTTACAGTATTAATAATTGGAATTTCAACATATTTAGCAACTAAAAATATAATATCTGTGGGAGCAGTATTAACAGCATATTTATGCTTTAACCAACTAATAAAACCATTAGAGGAATTACATAGAATATTTGATGAATTATCTGAATGTACAGTTTTAGCAACAGATTTCTTTAAAATGGTAGAAATACCTAACGATTTTTCATATAGTGAAATATCAGATAAGAAAGAAAAAGTAGATATAAAACCAGTTGTGCAAATTAAAGATTTAATGTTTTATTATAATGAAGATAAGGACAAAATAATATTAAATAACTTTAATCTATCAATAGATAAAGGTATGTTTTTAGGAATAGCAGGTCCAAGTGGATGTGGAAAATCATCACTAATTAAAGCAATATGTAAATTAGAAAAAGGTTATGGAACTATAATAGTAGATTCGCAAGATATAAGTTCATTAAATAGAAAAGATATATCTGAAATGATTGCTTTAGTTCCACAAAGTCCATTCTTAATAGCAGGTACAATATATGAAAATATATGTTATGGAATTGATAGAGAAGTTTCAATAGAGGAAGTTGAAGAAGCAACTAAAAAAGCCTATATTTATGACTATATAAACGAATTACCAGATAAATTTAATTCTGTAATATCAGAAGGTGGAAACAATTTATCAGGAGGACAAAGACAAAGAATAGCAATTGCTAGAATATTTTTAAGAAAACCTAAAATTTTAATATTAGATGAAGCAACATCAGCTTTAGATAATACATCAGAAAAACATATTCAAACAGAGATAGAAAAATTACAAAAAGAAAATAATACCACTATTATATCAATTGCACATAGACTAACAACTTTAAAAAATTGTGATAAAATTATAGTTTTAAATAAAGGAAAGATTGAAGAAGATGGAAAATATGATGAATTGATTGAAAAAGGTGGAATATTTAGCGATATGTATTATGGAAAATTAAAATAATATTAACAAATAAATGAAAGGGGAATCATATTGGATAAAAATGAAATTAGAATAAGAATTAATAAATTACATTCTAAAATGCAAGAATATATAAAGTATGGTATCGATTTAGGTTTTTTTAATGATAAAAATATAGAAAGAATTATAGAAAGATTAGAAAATGTCACATTTGAGATTGATAATGCAATTCCAGGAGATGCACAGACTATTCCTATCAGAGATGGTAGCGGGAAAACTATTATTAAACAAAATGAAAAAAGAATGTATGCAGAAAATAGAACCCCATATTTTGCAGATGAAGTACTTTTTCACGAATTTACTCATGTTACAAATGGCTTATATGAAAGTTGGTTTCAATCATTAGATTCTTGGAATATGAAAAGAAAAATACAAACATTTATGAATAATAACGAAAAAGAACGTTTTTTACATTATTCAGAAAAACCAGAGTATAGACAATCTGGTTATGGATGGGGATTGTTGGACGATTTTGTAGCTCAATATGTTGCACAAAGTATGGTAGTAGCAAAATATAAGAGAAAAGATATGTATCCATTAAAAGGAGAAAACTATAAAGCATGTGATCCAGCAATAACATATATGTCGAATTTGGCTGACTATCCTATATATACACCCTTCACAAAAAAATTTGTTGAAGCATTATATGGAAGAACAGATTTAAAAAGGTTTTGTATAGAAACCTTTGACAAGAATATAGTAGATAATATTATAAAAGTATATAGTTCAAGAAAAAATGGATTAGAAAATTTATATAAAATATTAGGATATATGGGTAATATTGATTTTGCAGAAAATGCTAGAGTAGGACATTTCGATGCTGCAACACTAAGTCAAGACTATGATTATAGTGCAAGAGATCCAAAAAAATTGTATCAATCAATGACAGAATTAAATAGTTTATTTGAAAAAGAAATAGAAGGAATAAATAGGTAATATAGATAAATAGTAAGTTATAAAGGAGATAGTTTAATTACTATCTCCCATTTAATATGCTATAAATTTTCTATAAGCATTATAGTATATTCAGCTTTTTTATTATTTTTTAGATATTCTAATCTCAAATGACCATACTTTCCAATATTATAATCTTTTTCAAAATCTTCTTTTTCTAAATATAAGTCAGGAATAAAATAATCCCATTATTTGTGATAAGTTATCTCTTGTGAGTTTCTTTTATTTATGTAGTTGCTTATCAACCCAGTTCTTATACAGAACTGTAGCTAAGGCAACGTTTAATGTTAAAGTATCAAGAGTTAAGTGAGAGAAAAGTTTCAGATTTATATGTTATATATATATTGAGTGGTACTTAGAAAACTTTTGAAGCTCTAAGTCATTCAAAATAACCTAGAGGCTTAAAAGATTCTAGGTGTTTAATTATTTATTATAAAGGCTTTAAATCTATCTTCTTTAGCTTTCAAATTCTGTGAATCTATAAACTTAATATTTCCGCTTCCGCTATCATTTAACAAACCATCTGCTTCTAAAATATTTCTTAAATGTTCAGCAAGTTTAGGTGCACCATCAAAAAAATTAACATCTCCTAAAATATCCTTTATATAATTTTTTATTAGAGGATAATGAGTACAACCAAGAACGACATTTTCAATAATTCCTTTATATTGACTTATATGCTCTTGTAGATACTCTTTTATTTCATTTGGTTTATTCTGTTCAATTAAATCTGCAAGTCCAATACAAGGTAAAAGAAAAGTTTTATGATTATTATATTTTTTCAAAAGTAAATTAAACTTTTCACTTTCAATAGTACCTTTTGTAGCCATAACAAGAGTTGGCTTATCATAGGCATAATCATAGACCATTTTATATGCTGGCTCAATTGCAACAAATTTTATATCTTTATATTTCTCTCTTAAATAATCTGCAGTCTTTGCACTTGCTGTATTGCAAGCAATAACAATAATTTTGCAATCATTAGATAATAAAAACTTAACAATGTTATTGCAAATACTTTTTATTTCGTTATCACTCTTATCTCCATAAGGATTATTAATCGAATCGCTATAGTATATATAATTTTCATTTGGCAAAACCTTTATTATTTCTTTTAAAACTGTGACTCCACCAATACCAGAGTCAAATATTC
The DNA here is from genome assembly GCA_947624735.1 of uncultured Clostridia bacterium. Lineage (GTDB taxonomy): Bacteria > Bacillota > Clostridia > TANB77 > CAG-508 > CAG-793. The sequence goes on from CANQLM010000014.1 coordinate 10,621, forward strand.
CGATAGATTTTTCTTTTTGCATATTAATACCTTCCTTTTATATAAAGATTATACAATATTATTATAAAAAAATCTAGCTAAGGATTTTTTTATAAAAGTGTACACATTTTCCAAAATATATGATATACTTTAAATGGATTTTTATAAGAACAGAAAGGGGACATGGTTATCATACAATGGGCTTTTTTGATAAATTAAAACAGGGATTAAGCAAAACCAAAATAAACTTTGGATTTAAAAAAGTAGATGAAGAACTTTTAGAAGAACTAGAAGAGAATTTAGTAATGGCAGATGTAGGATTTGAAACAACGGAAGAAATTATTTCAAATTTAAGAACTAGAATAAAAAAAGAAAATGTTCAAGATAGCGAGCAAGTAAAACAAATATTAAGAGAAGAACTTACAAATATATTTGATGGATTAGACCAAAATTTAGATTTATCAACTAAACCTTCAGTAATTCTTATGGTTGGAGTAAATGGTTCTGGAAAAACAACCTCAATAGGAAAAATTGCAAATAAATATATTAAAGAAGGCAAAAAGGTTCTTCTAGCAGCAGGAGATACATTTAGAGCAGCAGCAGTTGAACAATTAGAGGTATGGGCAAATAGGGCAGGAGCAGAATTAATAAAAGGAAAAGAAAATGAAGACCCTTCTTCTGTAATTTTTAATTCTTGCAGAAAAGCAAAAGAAATAAATGCTGACATACTTATTTGCGATACAGCAGGAAGACTTCAAAATAAAAAGTATCTTATGGATGAATTAGAAAAAATGAGAAAAGTAATAGACAGAGAATTACCAGACTCTTCAAAAGAAGTGCTTTTAGTTTTAGATGGTTCAACAGGTCAAAATGCTATTTCACAACTAAAGTCATTTAAAGAAACAACAGGAATTACTGGTTTAGTATTAACTAAACTAGATGGAACTGCAAAAGGAGGAATTGTTATAAGGCTTGCAAAAGAAGAAAAAGTACCAGTTAAATTTATTGGTGTCGGAGAAAAAATTGATGATATGGAAGCATTTAATAGTAAAGATTTTATAAATGCAATCATATAAAACCTATTAGAAAGGGAAGTTTTAGATGAATAAAAAAGCAAATATTAATGTAGAAGAAAACATACAAGAAAAAAAAGAAGAAACTGCAGAAGAAAAGTACAAGAAATCTAAAAAAACAAGAATAAAAGTAGTATTAATTATAAGTCTTATAGTTTTGGTTATAGGTTATATTTATGCAAGAGGAATTTACTTAGAGATAAAGGGAATAGGAGAAAACTATTTATCAATCTATAAAACAGATATAATTTATACAAGCATAACATTTATAATTAACTTTATTTTTCTATTCTTTTCATTCTTTTTTACAAATAAAACAATAAGAAAAGGTTTAAAAGTATTTTTTGATGATGAAAAAAAGGAAATGCCTAGATTTCCTAATAAATCAGTATCATTTGTAATTGCATTAATTGGAAGTATATTAAGTTCAAGAATACTTTTGAATAATATCTTATTATGTTTTAGTGGTTCAAAGTTTGGAATTACTGATCCAGTATTTAATATAGATATTGGATTCTTTGTATTTATAAAACCACTTATTCAATTTATTCTTGTATATTTATTAGTTGTTGTAATTGCAACTCTTATATATGCAATAGTATATAGCTTAATTGTTCTTAATATAAGCTTTGATGGAGTTTCTAGGGAATCTCTTATAAAATGTGATTTAGTTGGAAAAGTTGGTTCAAGAGTTAAACTTATTGCATTCTTAATTGGATTAATAATTATTGCCTTTATGGTATTAAATATTGGAAATGAGAAATTCTTAGATATTGAACTTTCAGACGGAACTGATTACTCTTTATTTGGTGCAGGTATTTCAGATATTACAATTAAAATTGCAGGTTACATACTTTTTGCAATTTTAGCAGTAGTTTCTATACTAAGAGCATATAAAGGTTTAAAAGAAAAAAGTACAAGACGTGTTTTAGGACATATAATGGTTGTACCTATTTATTTGATTTTATTTGCAATTTTTCTAGCTTTATATCAAGTTATATTTATAGGTTCTAATGTATTAGATAGAAATGATAAATATATTAAAGAAAATATTGAAAAAACGCAACAAGCATATAGTTTAGCAAAAGAAAATTTGACTCAAAACACAATTGATTATAGTGGTACAATTACTGAAAAAGAAATAAAAGAAAATGACGATTTACTTGATAATATTGCAATTGTGTCAAAAGATAAAGTTTTACAAGATTTATCTTCATCACAAACTTTAAGAGATTATTATACTTTTAGAAATACACAAATTGCTTCATATAACATCGAAGGAAAAGATAGATTAGTATATTTAACGCCTAGAGAAATATCAAGCCATAATGCAACATATTCAAATATGACATATCAATATACTCACGGATATGGTGCAGTTGTTACTATGGCAGGTGCAACAGATGAAAATGGAAATTTAATAAATATTCAAAAGGAACTTGAATCTAATAAAAATGATGCAATTTATATAAAAGAACCAAGAATTTATTTTGGATTAGAAACTAATAGTGCTATTGTTATAAATAGTAAGAAAACTGAACTTGACTATCCTACAACTCAAAATACTGAAAATAAAGAATATAACTACGAAGGAAATGCAGGACTTAATTTAAATTTAATTGATAGAATTATACTTGGTATAAAAGAAGGAGATATGAATCTTGCTTTTTCTGGAACTTTAAGAGGAGATAGTAAAATTATAACTAACAGAAACATACTTGAAAGAGCAAAAACAATAATACCATATTTAATATATGATAATAACCCATATCTAGTAGCTGATAACGATGGTAATCTAGTTTGGGTAATTGATGCATATACAATTTCTAACGAATATCCTTATGCACAAAAAATAGATATTCAAAAAGATAAGCAAATTAATTACATTAGAAACTCAGCAAAAGTTCTTATAAATTGTTTTGATGGAGAAGTAAAATTTTATATAACCGATAGAACAGATCCAATAATTATGGCTTACAACAAAATGTATCCAAATGTATTTTTAAATAGTGAAGACATCCCACAAGATATAAGCAAACATTTTGTTTATCCTCAATATTTATATAATATACAATCACAAATTATAGAAAAATACCATAATGTAGAATCTGAAACAATGTATAGAGCAAATAATGTATGGGAAGTTGCCGGAACACAAAACAATGGTAGAACTACAAAAATGAATTCATATTACACTATGATTAAAGACGAATCTGGAAAACAAAAAGTCGGATTAGTTATTCCTTATGCAAGTTATGGAAAACAAAATATAATTTCATATATGATAGGAACAACAGAAAATGGACAAAACAAACTTAAAATATATGAATTTTCTGAAGACACTAATGTACTTTCTCCGCTTCAACTAGAAACTCAAATAAATCAAGATGAAACAATAGCATCAGATATTGCAAGTTTAAACGTAAGTGGAACAAGTATTAGCAAAAATTTAATTGTTGTGCCAGTAAATAATACTTTATTATATGTAGAAACATTTTATCAGCAATATATTAATGAAACAAGTCAAAAACCTATATTAAAAAGAGTAGTTGTTGCATCTGGAAATAAAGTAGCTATTGGTAACACTTTATCAGAAGCCTTAGAAAATCTTGATTCAAGAGCAGTAAATATAGATGTTAATAAAAATGAAAATATAGATGAATTAATAAATTCAATTATAAAAGCAAATGAGAACCTTAAAAATTCAAGTAAAAATAATGACTGGAGCTTATTTGGAACAGATATGCAAGACTTAACAAGATTAATTGACGAACTACAAAAAGCAGTAGATCAAAAAAATAGTCTTCAAGACGATAATACAGTAAATGAAAATATTAATCAAAATTTACTTGCATTTAATGATGCAATAAATTAGAATATTATATGAAAAATAAAAACAGGAGAAAGATTATGAATACACCTAATAAACTAACTCTAATTAGAATATTGTTAGTACCATTAATGCTTATAATATATTTAATAAATATACCAGGTAATATATTAGGAATTCCTTTATATACAATAATAATTGATTTAATATTTATTATTGGCTCAATTACAGATAAAGTAGATGGTTACTTAGCTAGAAAAAATAATCAGGTTACATCTTTTGGTAAATTTTTAGACCCTATAGCAGATAAAATTTTAGTAGTATCAGCAATGCTTATTTTAGTAGAAATGGGAAATTTACCTGCTTGGATACCAATTATAATTATAACAAGAGAATTTGCAGTATCAGGATATAGATCAATTGCAATAGAGAAAAAGGGAGAAGTAATAGCAGCCAATAAATGGGGCAAATTAAAAACAGTAACCCAAATGATTGCAATCATTTTAGCATTTTTAGATACTAATCCTTTTGGAACAATTTTTACTAAAACTTTGCCAGGATTTGAATTTATAATTAATTTACTTGTAACAATATTTATGATAGTATGTGTCATAGCAACAGTTTTTTCTGGATACGAATATCTAAAAGGCGGAAAAGAATTACTTAAAGATTAAAATTTTCTCATATGGAGGATCTATGAATTTAAAAGACGACCAAATAAGAATTGACCAATTAGAGAATAATGAAGACTTAAAGAAAGAATATAATGATTTAATTAGTAAAATAGAGTATTATTCAAAATTATATTATGAAGAAGATAATTCACCATTATCTGATTATGATTATGATATGCTTATGAATAAGCTAAAGAAAATAGAAAAAGAACATCCAGAGTTAGTTACTCCTAATTCTCCAACTCAAAAAGTAGGAGGAAAGGCAAGAGAAGATTTTGAAAAAGTAGTACACGAAGTTCCGCTTCAAAGTCTTCAAGATGTTTTTTCATACGATGATTTATATGAATTTGATAAAAGAATAAAGCAAACAGGAGATACAGCATATTGTGTAGAAACTAAAATAGATGGATTATCTTGTGCACTAAAATATGAAAATGGAATTTTAGTTCAAGGAGCAACAAGAGGAGATGGATTAGTCGGAGAAGATGTTACAGAAAATGTCAAGACAATTAAATCAATTCCTCACAAATTAAAAGAACCATTAAATATTACTGTTCGTGGAGAAGTTTTTATTTCAAAAAATGAATTTGATAAGTTAAATGAAGAAAGAGAAGTACTTGGAAAAACACTTTTTGCAAATGCTAGAAATGCTGCAGCAGGTTCTCTTAGACAATTAGACGCCAAAATAACAAGTCAAAGACCTCTAGATATTTATATATTTAATGTGCAAAAAACTGAAAATAAAACATGGAATTCTCACTGGGAAGAACTTAATTACTTATCTAATTTAGGATTTAATGTAGTACCATTTAGAAAATTATGCAAAAATATAGATGAGGCAGTTGAAGCAGTTACTGAAATAGGTGAAAATAGAGAAAAACTCTCATTTGGAATAGATGGAGCAGTAATAAAAGTAGATGATTTATCTTTAAGAGAAGAACTTGGAACAACTTTTAAAGTACCTAAATGGGCAGTAGCATATAAATATCCTCCTGAAAAGAAGGAAACGATTGTAAAAGGTATAATTTGCCAAGTTGGGAGAACCGGAGCAATTACACCAATGGCAATATTAGAACCAGTAAAAGTAGCAGGTTCAACTATTTCAAAAACTACCTTGCATAATGAAGATTTTATTAAAGAAAAAGGTTTAATGATTGGAGACCATGTAATTATTCAAAAGCAAGGAGATGTCATTCCAGAGGTTGTAGAAGTTTTAAAAGAAAAAAGAACAGGTAAAGAAATAAATTTTGAAATGCCAAAAGTTTGTCCAGTTTGTGGTGCATTAGCAGTTAGAGAAGAAGGCGAATCTGCAGTAAGGTGTACTGGAATAGAATGCCCTGCAAAAGCTTTGCGTAATATTGTACATTTTGCATCAGATGATGGAATGGATATTGAGGGCTTAGGATACAAAATAGTAGAACAATTAATAAATAAAAACTTAATATCTAATATAGCAGATATTTATGATTTAAAACTAGAAGATATAGCATCTTTAAAAAAGAATGGCAAAAAATTTGCACAAAATTTAATTGATGCTATAGAAGCAAGTAAGCAAAATGACTTATCTAATTTGCTTTCAGCATTTGGTATAAGACACGTAGGAAATAAATTAGCAAAGAGTTTAAGCAAAAAGTACGAAACATTGGACAATCTTATGAATGCTGAACTTACAAATTTAGTATCAGAATCAGACATTGGAGAAGTAATAGCAAATAGCATATATACATTTTTTAGAGAAGAGCAAACTATAGATTTAATTAATAGATTAAAAAAAGCAGGAGTAAACACTAAATCTCTAAAAGAAAAAAGCGAAGATAATCGATTCGAAGGAAAGACTTTTGTTCTTACTGGTGCACTTTCTAAATATTCAAGAGAGGAAGCAAGTGAAATAATAGAAAATCTCGGAGGAAAAACATCTAGTAGCGTTTCTAAAAAAACAAGCTATGTTCTAGCTGGAGAAGATGCAGGCAGTAAATTAACAAAAGCACAAGAATTAGGAATAACAATCATATCAGAGCAAGAATTTGAAAATATGATAAAATAATAAAAGGAGTAAAAAAATATGGGAAATAAAGAAGATTGGGAAGAACTTGAAAAATGGAATGAAGAAAGACAAAAAGAAAAAGATGCAAGATATGGTATAACTCGTAAAGAAATGGAAGCAAGCGAAGAAAGAATTAATAAATTAGTAAGTGATTTAAAATTTACTGGAATTACACTTAGTTTTTCAACAGTTGTTTTACTAATTTTAATAGTTGCTATTTTCTTTACCATAGTATATATATTAATTACTGATTCTAATAAGCAAAAAGTAGTAGATACTTCTGCTAACTATCAAACTGTAATGGATATACCAATCAATTAAAGGTTGTTTAGATTATAAATAAAAACAAAGGAAAAATATTATGGATGATAACAATGACGATTGGAAGGAACTTGAAGAATGGAATAATAGCCATAAAGCTGAAGAAAAGCAAATATATGGCGTCAATTTTCAAGACATAAAAGTAAAGAAAGTCAAATGGATTGATAGAACTTCTAAATCAATAAAAATTGTAGGAATAATTTTTATTACTCTTACAATTCTATTAGGTATAGCATTTGTTTGTTCTTTTCTATATATTGCATATAGTAGAATTAAACCACAAATTGATATTGACTTTGAAGAAAATATTGAAAAAATGTATGGTATAAAAGTCAAAGTAATCTCACAAAATGTAGATCCTAATGGAAATGGAGCGTATAAATTACAACTAGAAAGTAATAACAAAATACAATTTACAGCAGTAAAAAATTGGGGAAATTATTCAGATGACTATATAGATGTATGGCACAAATATTATTTCAACTCTTGGAATAGCGAAGATAAAAAACTTTTTACAGTTGAAGAAAACATCGATAATAATTTGTTACAATATAAAACTTATATAAAAATAAGTAATTATGATGAACTTCTAAGAGGAACTGAAGCAATTTGTAATTTTTCTGATTTTTGCAATCAAAACACATTTGCAGGTTGGGATGTATTTTTAAAATTTAATGACAAAAGAATATATCCTTATATGTCTACTAGTACGACAAAAGAGCAAGCAATAGAAAATGCAAAAGAACTTTTTAAAAAATTTCAAAATAATTAGGAGAATTAAAAATGTTAGAAAATTATACATTTAAAAAATTTTCAGAAGACTTAGACAATGGTTATAAAATTTTATTTGACTATGTACGAAATAGATATGTTTTATATAAAGTTTATGAAAATTGTTATATGCAAGAACTAGTAGAGCAAAAAAGTAGAAATCCAGTACCAGAAAAATCAATGATTACGTTAAAAGCAATTAAAGATATGTTTCCGTTTATGGAAGATTTAGAATATAAAGCAGAAAATAGATAAAATTTACTTGAGGTTAATATGGAAGAAAATGAAGAATTAGAAGAAAAAGAATACAAAATAGAAGAGGCTGAGGAACACTCTGATGATAAGGAATTTATGCTAGACGCGATTAAGCATAAAGCAACTTGGGTATTAGCTTATGCAAGTGATAGATTATTATCAGATAAAGAACTAATCTTAAAAGCAGTTCAAAGCGATGGACAAATTCTTTATTATGCATCTCAAGAATTAAGAAACGATAAAGATGTTGTATTAACAGCAGTAAAAAATAAATGGCTAATAATAAAATATGCAAGCAAAAGATTAAGAGGAGATAAGGATGTTGCATTAGCTGCTATCACGCAAAGCAAAGATGCAAAAATATATCTTACAGATGAAATTTTAAAAGATGAGGAAATTAATTTAGTATTAAATCCACCAGAAAATGAAAATGGTTAATTGTTAATAGTTAAAATATTGTAAATTCGGCAGTGGCGCGTAGCGACCAACCGGAGTGAAACGAAGGGCGAATTAAGCTGTTGTCGAAAACTTGTTTT
>CANQLM010000015.1 GCA_947624735.1 uncultured Clostridia bacterium
CTGGCGGAAAAACAATAAATAAAATTATAGAACAAACAAATGTAAAAATTGAAATAGAAGATGATGGACGAGTATCTATTTACGCAGAAGATATCGAAAATGCAAAATCAGCTCTAAAAATTATAGAAGATTTAACTAGAGAAATAGAAGCTGGAAATGTGTATAATGGTGTTGTTGCAAGAATAGTACCATTTGGTGCATTTATAGATTTAGGCGGAGGCAAAGAAGGACTTCTTCATATATCAAAAATATCAAATAAAAGAGTAGATAAAGTAGAAGATGTTTTAGCTATAGGTGATGAAGTTACTGTAAAAGTTAGCGAAATAGATAATCAAGGCAGAATTAATCTTAATATGAAAGATTTAGAAGCAAGAGATTAAATGAATGGAGAGTGAAACAAATATGACTTATGAATTTGCTAAATACCCTGATGGTACATTAGGAGTATTCTCTAATATTGGAAAAAAGGAAAATAATGAGGAATATATTCGTGTAAGTTTTGAAAGACCAACAAAAAATGGATTTGATACTTATGTTGTTGAACTACCAAGCTATGAAGTTGTTCTAGAAGATGGAAATTATTCTGAAGAAGAAAAGAAAAATTTTATGGAAATTGTAAAAAATGGTTCCTCTTTTTTCTTTAAATATGCACGAATAGGAGGACTACAAATTGCCTAGTATTTCTTTGCACTATTTTCAAATAGTTGAAATGTGGAAAACAATTCATTCAGGTAATATCAAATTTTATTGTTAGTAGAAAGATAAAGAATAATCCATAGTGCAAATAAAACTGTGGATTATTTTTTTAATTCCACCCAAATACCACGCATTAAAAAGTTATTGCAAAAAAGCATTAAATAATGTATAATATTATAGAAATATTAGATATAAAATAAAGGAGCAATTTAATGCAATATTTATATTATGTACAACAAGCTTTAGTTTGGATAATAACTATATATTGGGTTTATCAACTAGTAATTAGCTTATGTTCATTTATAAAGCTAAAAGATAAACCAAAAGTAATAGATAAAAATCATAAATTTATAACAATAATACCAGCACATAATGAGGAAAATGTTATTGGCAATCTAATTGAAAGTTTAAACCATCAAACATATCCTAGAGAATTATTTGATATTTATGTTATTGCAGATAACTGTAGTGACAATACAGAAAAAATTGCAAAAGAGTATGGAGCTAAAGTTTTTGTAAGAAATGAAACAGAAAAGAGCAAACAAACAAAAGGTTTTGCATTGCAAGAAGTTTTAAATAAAATACTTAGTAATAAAAAGATGGATTATGATGCCTTTTGCGTATTTGATGCAGATAATATTGTTGATGAAAATTTTTTATTTGCTATGAATAACCATCTTTGCCAAGGAGAAGACGTAGTACAGGGATATAGAGATATCAAAAATCCATCAGATAGTTGGATATCAGCAGGTTATGCAATTTTTTATTGGACAATGAATAGATTTTATCATTTAGCTAGATACAATGCAGGTCTTTCACCACTTATAAACGGAACAGGTTTTATGGTTAAATTTGATACTATCAGGCAAACAGGATGGAATACTAATACACTTACAGAAGACATAGAGTTTTCTTTAAAAAGAATTATACAAGGACACAAGTTAGGATGGGCAACAGATGCTATTGTATATGACGAACAACCAGTAAAGTTTAAACCATCATGGTCGCAAAGAAGCAGATGGACAATAGGACATTTACAATGTTTAAATGAGTATACAGGAGAACTTGCTAAGTCAGCAATTAAAAATAAAACTTTAATGAATTTTGATGGACTATTATATATAGTTGGAACTGCGCCAATGTTTGTAATAACAATTTTATTACTATTATCAAATGCAGTCGTATATTTAAGTAAGCAAATGTCTTCAGCAGAGTTTATTATAAACATTTTAAGATATGTAATTCCAACCTTTGTAATTCCAATTTTTACAGCAATAATTATAATGATTATAGATAAAAAGCCTATTAAGAAAATGTGGAAAGGACTTGTTATGTATCCAGTTTTCTTGGGTTCTTGGCTAGTTATTAACTTTAAGTGTTTATTTAAAAGAGATACAACTTGGGAAAAGATTGAACACGATAGAAATGTAAAAATAAATGAAGTATCTGAAAAAGAAGTAAAGAGAAGTAAAAATAAAAAAGCAAAAGCATAATTTTTTAGAAAGGATATTTATTCACTAAAATAGTGATTAAATGGGTAAAATTAAATGTTTAATGAAATAGAGGTATATGCATTTGTAGGACCATCGGGAACAGGAAAAAGTTATAGAGCACAAATGGTGGCAAGCAAATATAACATAAGTTTCATTATTGATGATGGAATATTAGTTAAAAATAATGAAATAGTTGCAGGAGATTCAGCCAAGAAAGCTCCAACTAAAATAGAGACTGTTAAAAGAGCATTATTTATTGATAGTAACCAAAAAAAAGAAATGATAAAGGCTATTAAAAGGAATAATCCAAAATCAATTTTAATTTTAGGAACATCAGATAGTATGGTGCAAGAAATAGCAAAGAACTTAGAATTGCCAGAAATAAAGGAAACAGTATACATTACTGATGTAGCAACAGAAGAAGAAATAGATAGTGCAAAAAGAATGAGAATAGTAGAAGGAAAACATGTAATACCAGTTCCAACATTTGAGATAAAAAAGGATTTTTCAGGATTTTTGTTAGACCCATTACAAATATTTAAAACAAATGGATTTGGTAATAAACCATACATATCTGAAAAATCAATCATAAGACCAACATTTAACTATATAGGAAATTTTACAATTTCTGATACAGTATTTAGACAAATAATTGATTATATTGCAAGTAAAAATGATTCAATTACAGAAATACTAAAAGTTAGAGTAAATAATTCAGAAGAAGGACCAACGATATATGTAGAAGCGGAAGTTAATTATGGTATAAATATTTTATCAGAACTTGGAGATTTTAAAGAAAAATGTATAAAAGAAATTGAAAGACTTACTTCAATGAATGTAAAGTCTATGAAAATAATAGCAAAAAAATTAAACTTGCCAAAACTACCAGAATTATTTAAATAATTAAGGAAGGAGCAAAAAAATGCCTTTTATAGTAGCAATAGATGGACCATCAGGAACAGGAAAAGGAACAGTTACAAGTTATTTAGCAAAAAAATTAGATTTGATGTATTTAGATACAGGAGCAACTTATAGATGTGTTACATTAAAACTTTTAAAAGAAAATGTTAGCTTTGATGATAAAGAAAAAATAAAAGAAATTTTAAAAAATATTAGTATTGAATTTAAGAAAAATAAAGTTTTTCTAGATGGTGAAGATGTAAGCTTAGAAATTAGAAAAAATCCAGTAAATGATAATGTAGCAAAAGTAGCAGAACTTCAAGAAGTAAGAAATTCACTTGTTGACCTTCAAAGAAAAATGTCTGAAAATAAAAATGTTATATTAGAAGGAAGAGATATTGGAACGAATGTATTTCCAAATGCAGATGTGAAATTTTATTTAGATGCTTCACAAGAAGAAAGAATTAAAAGAAGACTTAAACAAAATAAAGAAAAAGGAATAGAAACATCTGAAGAAGAAGTAAGACAAAATATAAAAGCAAGAGATGAAAGTGAAAAAACAAGAAAGCTAAACCCACTAAAACAAGCAGAAGATGCAATATATGTTGATACCACTAATCTTTCTATAAAAGAAGTAGAAAATAAATTATATAAAATAATTAAAAAGAAAAAACATGATGCAAAGTGGATTGAAAGAGGATATATTCAAACTAAAAATACAATATTTAAAAGAGCTAGAAGAGCAATTGTCAAAGGAGTTTTAGCATCATTATATCATATTGCATTTAGAGTAAAGAAAACAGGACTAGAAAACTTAGAATCAGACGAAGGCTTTATAATTTGCGCAAACCATATAAATTATCTTGATGCGGCAGCAATAGTATTATTAAATAATAAAAAAATAAGATTTATTGCTAAATCTGACTTATTCAGATTTCCAATAATATCATTTTTAGGACACACCTTTGACGTAATACCAATAAAAAGAGGAAAAAATGATTTAGCTTCAATAAAATTATGCTTAAAAGCTCTTAAAAATAACGAAATATTAGGAATTTTCCCTGAAGGTACACGAAAAGGATTAGAAAAACAAGTAAAAATAAAAAACGGAGCAGTATTTATAGCAGAAAAAGCAAAAGTAAAAATTGTTCCAGCAGGTATAGGTGGTACATTTAAGCCATTTTCAAAAGTTTACGTTAATTATGGAAAACCTATAGACATTATGCAATATAAAACTGATGATCCAAATTGGATAGATAATGCGAGTCAAGCTATAATGGAACAAATAATTATGTTGACAAATAAGAAAGATTAATATATAATATAAAGGCTTAAAATATATACTTAATTAAATAAAATGTTGTAATTCATTAATAAAATGAAACAACAAAACTTAACTAAAAAAGGAATTGAATTTAATGGATGAAGAAAATCTTTCATTTGAAGAATTATTAAATAATTCTTTTGAAAAAAGTAAAAAATTAGAAAAAGAAACTGTAGGAACTGTAATTAAAGTAACAGATAATGGAGAAATTTTTGTTGACTTAAATTATAAAGCAGATGGAATAATACCAACTGGAGAATATTCATTTGCTCCAAATGACGACCCTAGAAAAGAATTAAAGCCAGGAGATAAAATAGAAGTCGAAGTTTTAAAATTAAATGATGGATTAGGTAATGTACTTTTATCTAGTAAAAGATTAAAGCAAAGAAAAATAAGAAAAGAATTTGAAGCAAAAGTAGATAATAATGAAGTATTTGAAGAAAAAGTTTCAGAAGTTACAGATAAAGGCTTAGTAGTTAACAAAGATGGAATTAGAATATTTATACCAAGCTCTCTTTCTTGCGGACAAAAAGAAATAGCAAAATTTAAAATAATTGAATATAATACTAAAGAACATAAAATAATAGGTTCATGTAAAGCTATTTTAGATGAAGAAAAAAAGTTAAAAGAAGAAGAATTTTGGAAAAATGCCGAAGTAGGGAAAGAGTATGAAGGAGTAGTATCTAGCCTAAGTTCTTATGGTGCCTTTGTTGATATTAATGGAGTGCAAGGACTTTTACATATCTCTGAAATTTCTTGGGATAGGGACAAAAAGGCTCAAGATATTTTAAAGCAAGGACAAACAATTAAAGTAAGAATTAAAGAATTAGATATAGAAAATAAAAGAATGAAATTAATGTATGATGGAAAAGGTGAAGATCCTTGGAATACATTAACATTAAATGTAGGCGATATAATAAAAGTAAAAATAAAAAAAATTATGCCATTTGGAGTATTTGCTGAGGTTAAAGAAGGAGTAGATGGATTAATTCATATATCACAAATTAGTGAACAAAAGATTTCAAAACCAGAAGAAAAACTTCAAATCGGTGAAATTGTAAATGCAAAAGTAATTGATTTAAATCTTGAAAATAAAAAAATAGAACTTTCTATTAAAGAATTAGAAGGAACATCAAGCGAGTACAGTAGTTTAAATAAAGATTAAACTTGTTTAATTTAAGTCTGCTTTTTCATTTAGGCAGACTTTATATTATGAAAATATTAAATAAAAGAGGAGGAATGTTAGCTATTTCAAGCTAACTAAAGATTAAAATGAATAATGATAAGATTAGAAATATAGCAATAATTGCACACGTAGACCATGGAAAAACTACACTAGTTGATGCACTTTTACATCAAAGTCATGTTTTTAGAGAAAATGAACAAATACAAGAAAGAGTTATGGACTCAAATGATTTGGAAAGAGAAAGAGGAATAACAATTTTATCTAAAAATACATCAGTTATGTATAAAGGTATAAAAATTAATATAGTAGATACTCCAGGACACGCAGATTTTGAAGGTGAAGTTGAACGTGTTTTAAAAACTGTAGATGGAGTACTTTTACTAGTTGATGCATTTGATGGACCAATGCCACAAACTAGAGAAGTTTTGAAAAAATCTCTACAACTTAATTTACAACCAATTGTTGTAATCAATAAAATTGATAGACCAGGTGCTCAACCACTTAAAGTTGTAGACCAAGTATTAGAACTATTTATAGACTTAGGTGCAAATGATGAACAACTTGATTTCCCGGTAATATATGCATCAGCTAAAAATGGTATTGCTAAAATGAATCTATCAGATGAAAGTGACAATGTTAACTGTATTTTTGATACAATAATTGAAAAAATCGATCCACCCAAATGTGATATAGATGGTACTTTACAACTATTAGTTTCTAATATTGGATATGATGATTATTTAGGAAGAATGGCATCAGGTAGAATAGAAAGAGGAGTATTAAAAGCAGGACAAACTGTAAGCATTTGCAAAGAAAATGGAAATGTAATTCAAGGTAAAATTGCTAAATTATTTACTTTTGAAGGCTTAAAAAGAGTTGAAACAGACGAAGCAAAAGCAGGAGAAATTGTTACTATATCAGGAATTGCTGATATTAACATTGGTGAAACAATATGCGATTTAGAACATCCAGAAAAAATAGATTTTGTAAATATAGATGAGCCAACAGTTTCTATGACATTTAGTGTAAATGATGGACCACTTGCAGGAAAAGAAGGAAAACTAATAACATCTAGACATATTAGAGATAGATTATTTAAAGAACTAGAAAGAAATGTATCTTTAAGAGTTAAAGAAACAGACAAAGCAGATAGTTTTGAAGTGTGTGGACGTGGAGAGCTACATTTATCTGTACTTATTGAAACAATGAGAAGAGAAGGATTTGAACTTTTAGTATCTCGTCCAAAAGTTATATTTAAAGAAATTGATGGAGTAAAATGTGAACCTATAGAAACTCTAAGTGTCAACATTCCTGATGAATCAGTTGGTACAGTTATTGAAAAATTGGGAAAAAGAAAAGCAGAAATGATTAATATGGAGCCTGCTGAAACTGGTCATACAAAAATAGAATTTGAAATCCCAGCTAGAGGACTTATTGGTTACAGAACAGAATTTTTAACAGACACTAAAGGTGAAGGAAGAATGGATAGCATATTTAAAGAATATGCACCATATAAAGGAGAAATCCAATCAAGAACAAAAGGCGTTATAGTTGCATTTGAAGCAGGAACTTCTATTACTTATGGATTATATAATGCACAACTTAGAGGAGAACTTTTAATAGGACCTGGAGTAGAAGTATATGAAGGCATGATAGTTGGAATTAATCCAAGAAATGAAGACATATCTGTAAATGTATGTAAAGAAAAACATTTAACAAATACAAGAGCATCAGGTTCTGATGACGCACTTCGTTTAGTACCACCACTTAAAATGTCTTTGGAACAATCAATTGAGTTTATTGAAGAAGATGAACTAGTTGAAGTAACACCTTTAAATATTAGATTAAGAAAAAAGATTTTAGACTCTAAAACAAGAGAAAGAGAAGCAAGAAAAGTAAATAAGGAATAGTAAATACTTTTATTAATGAAAAAACTTAATAAAAATTAATATATTAAAAATATAGCATAATAAATATAATTAATCAACATTTTAAACTAAAAATTATATTACAATTTTGTAAAAAAATAAAAAGTAGTAATCTTAAAATAAATGCTTAAAATAGCATATTTAAGAGATTACTACTTTTTTATTAAGTTTTTTCATTAATAAAAATAAACATAATAATAAAGAAATAATAATAAGCAATATATTAATTTATTTCAATAAGATTGCTAAAATAAAAATGAATAAATTTAAATTTGGAAGAAACAATAAAAAAAGGAGATAGACAAATGAAAAGCTTAAAAGAAGAGGGAATAACATTGGTAGCCCTAGTTGTAACAATTATAATAGTATTAATCTTAGCAGGAATAACAATACGGAAATATAGCAGGAGATAATGGACTATTTAGTAGAGTGAGACAAGCAGTAGGAGCATATAAAAATTCAGCATCAGACGAAGAAAAAGAATTACAGAAATTATATGAACAACTAAATACACTAGATTATGATAGTAGTAGTCCGGAAGGAAAAGTAATAGAAGATTTACTAGAGAGAATAGAAGAACTAGAAGAAGCATTAAAAAATGCAGATACTGAGCAATCAGTAGAGTATCGTAAAGTAGGAGAAGACTTAATACCAATACCAAAAGGATTTTACTATGTAGGAGGAACCAAGACAAGTGGAGTAGTAATATCAGATGACCCACGAGATGAAGACGTCTATAAAGAAAAGGATGATGTACCATCAGGAGCAGACGATGCTTATAATGATGACGGAACTATAGCAGAAGATAAACTAACCATAAAAGGAAACCAGTTTGTATGGATACCATGTGATACGAAAAACTATGCAAAGATAGATTTCGGAATGACAAATGCAAATGCATGGGAAGAGTGGACAAACTCAGCAGAATTACAGCAAATATATAAGTACGGAGGATTCTATGTAGGAAGGTTTGAAGCAGGAACAAGTAAAGTAAAACTAAATACATCAGGAGTAAAATGGGATGGACCATCAGAGGGAGAAGATGGTTGGCTAAATCCAAACTTTGTAGCAAATAAAGATAATGGAAAAGTATCAGGAGTAATAACAGAAAAACCAGGGGAGATACCATACTATCATTCAGACTATCAAACAGCTCAATATATGAGTTCAAATATGTATACCAATAATCAATATGTGTATAGTGGACTAACAACAGGAACAATGTGGGATATGATAATGGCATTTATATCAAATAAAGTATTAACTGGAGACTATTCAGAGGTAAAAAATACAAATTGGGGAAATTATTATGATGTAGAATTAACAGAATTAAAAGGAAGATTTCTAGCAGTAAACACAAATGGAACAGTAAAAACAAATATTGCAAAGGCAACAACTAAAAGTACAGGAAACGCTAATTGGGGAATATTAACAACAGCATCAACAGAGACAGCAAAAAAGAAAAATATGTATGATCTAGCAGGAAACTTATGGGAGTGGACCCAAGAAGCTTGTTGGGTAACAGATGCAACAGAAGGATACATGGTTCGTGGTGGGAGTTTCAACTTCACCTGCGCTAACCACCCAGTGTGCTACCGTCGACGTATTTCTGTAGGCTCTGCTGCCGGCACTAACATGGGTTTTCGTCCTGCACTTTTCATAAAGTAGCCCTGACCTCTGACCTAGTAACACTAGAAAATGTAAGAATTTATAAAATTTGTCATAGCTAAAAATAATAAAATTTAAAGATAAAAAAGAAAAAATAAAAACATATAAAATTTTAAGTGATAAAATGGAAGTAGATTTTGTACTTTCGTTTTATCACTTCAGTTTTACCTATAGTTTTTAATTTTTCAAATTATAATCACATATTGACTTTTAAATGAATTGTGATAAAATTTATAACAATAGAAATTATAAAATGTAGTATTAGAAAATACGCACTAAGGAAGGAACAATAAATGAAAAAAATTAACATAATATTAGTTTCACTTTTAATTATATTTTTAAGCTTTTCAACAGTTTACACTTGTTTTGCAACAAGTACAGTAGCAGAAGAAGAAGACTTAAGTAAAAACAATTATTTAAAAAGTCTTTCAGTAGAAGGATATGAAATATCACCAGAATTTAATAAAAACACTTCAACATATTATTTAGCAGTACCTATGGATATAACGGAAGTAGTTGTTTTAACTGAAACTGAAGCTCCAAATGCAAAAATAAAAATAACAGGAAATACTAGTCTTACCAAAACAGAAAACACTATTAAAATAGTAGTTACATCTGAAAAGGGTAAAACGAAAACATATAATATAATAGTTAATAAACAGAAAGATAATGGAGTAAAACTTACTTCATTAAGCATAAAAGGTGCAGAATTATCACCTGAATTTGAAAGTTCAAAATACTATTATAATGCACAATTAAAGTCTGATAAAGATTTTACTGACGTTGATGTAGAAGCTGTTAGTAATGTAGACGGGGCCTCAATAGAAGTGCTTGGAAATAAATCACTTGAAGTTGGAGACAACCTAATTACTATAATTGTTTCAAGTGGAAGTAATACAACGGTATATCAAGTATTAGTTGATGTTACAGTAGAAAAGATAGTTGTTACTGAAACAAAGCAAGAAGGTAATTTTCTTGTAAACTTATGGAATTCAATAAAAAATTTTTTCAGTAATAAAGAAAAAACGATAGCTTTTTTAGCAGTTATAGCTTTTATGTTATTAATTATGATAATTTGTGTAATAATAAAAATAATTAAAAATAACCGAATAAACAAAAACAAAGAAAGACTTCGCAATAGAGCAAAATAAATTTAAATATGTACATATGAATTTTAGGAGGTAAACTAATGTTAAAAAGAGTTGCAATTTTAGCAAATGGTGGAGATGTAGCTGGTTTAAATCCAGTTATAAGAGCTATCAAAAGAACTGCAGAAGAAAATAAAATCGAATGTTATGGATTTATAGATGGATATAAAGGTTTACTAGAAAACAAATTTATAAGACTTGACCATCAACCTATAGCAAATGGAATACTTCCAAAAGGTGGTTCTATAATAGGTTCATCAACTAACACAATAGTATTTAATTATAAAGTAACTAACCCAGATGGAAGTGTAGAATATAAAGACTTATCAGACCTATGTGTTCAAAATGTAATGAGGGATAGATTTGACTGTTTGTTTACATTAGGTGGAGATAGCACTCAAAAATCAGCAAGAGATTTATTTATTAAAGGAATAAAAACAATAGGTGTACCAAAAACAATTGATAATGATGTAGCTTGTACAGAAATCACTTTTGGATATAATACAGCAGTATCAGTTGCAGCAGAAGCATTAGATAGACTTCATACAACAGCAGAAACGCATCATAGAATAATGTGTCTAGAAGTTATGGGAAGATATGCAGGATGGATTGCATTGGAGTCTGCAATAGCAGGTGGAGCAGATGCAGCACTAATTCCTGAAATACCATATGATATAAAAAAGGTAGCACAAAGTATAAAGAAAAGAATCGCAAGAGGTAAACAATTTAGCGTAGTTGTTGTATCAGAAGGTGCAATGCCAAAAGGCGGAGAAGCTTCTACTTTTAATTCAGATGTAGATGCAAAAACAGGAATATCTGTTAAATTTGCAGGAGCAGGAGAAAAAGTTGCAAAAGAACTTCAAAAACTTACAGGATTAGAATCAAGATGTACAACATTAGGATATATGCAAAGAGGAGGAACTCCAACAGCATATGATAGAGTCCTTTCTACAAAATACGGAGCTAAAGCTATGGAACTTGCAATGGAAGGAAAATTTGGAGTTCTTACAGTAATAAAAAATGGAAAATTAGACTGTGTTCCATTAGAAAAAGTTGTAGGCAAAAATAAAGCCTTAGGAGCAGTAGAGGGTGGAACAGAAAATAGCAATGTTCGTTTAGTTACAATGGACGATGAACTAGTAAAAACAGCAAGAGATATAGGAATTTGCTTAGGAGACTAGTAATAAAATATGATTCTGCAAAAATACTTAAATTTATTTACATTTAAGTATTTTTTGTGTATAATAATATATGTAAAATGACTTGTGGAGATTAAAATATGGATTTTAAAGAAATAATTGCAAAACTTATTGTAGATGTACTTCAAGATGAAAATCTAAATGAAAATGAAATAAAAGAATATATAGAAATTCCAAAGGAAGAAAGTAATGGAGATTATGCATTTCCATGTTTTCGTCTTGCAAAAATTCTAAAAAAAGCACCTAATATAATAGCAGATGAGCTAAAAGAAAAGATTAGTAAGCAAAATGAATTTATAGAAAAAATAGAATCAGTTAGCGGATATTTAAATTTTTACATTGATAAAAGTAAAATAGTAGAAAATGCTTTAGAAAAATTTAATTTACAAAAAGAAGACTATGGGAAACAAAATATTGGCAATGGAAAAACAGTATTAGTTGAATATTCATCGCCTAATATAGCAAAACCATTTCACATAGGACATCTTAAAACAACTATTATAGGAAATGCACTTTACAAAATATATAAAAATTGTGGATTTAATACAATAAGTTTAAATCATTTAGGAGATTATGGAACTCAATTTGCAAAACTTATAGTTGGTTACAAAAAATGGGGAGAAGAATATAATTTAGAAGAAAACCCAATAGATAAACTTTCAGAAATTTATAAAAGAATAAATGAGTTATGTGAAGAAGACGAAAACGTTTTAGAAGAATGTAGAGAAACCTTTAAAAAACTAGAAGAAGGCGATAAATATTGTGTAGACTTATGGAACGAATTTAAACAATTATCATTAAAAGAATTTGAAAAAATATATAATTTGCTTAATGTAAAGTTTGATTCATATAATGGAGAAGCATTTTACTCTGACAAAATGCAAGAAGTAGTAGATTTACTAGAAAAGAACGGCAAGCTTACAGAATCACAAGGTGCAAAGGTTGTTAATTTAGAAGATAAAGGAATTAAAGCACCATGTATTATACAAAAAGCAAATGGCTCTTCAATATATGCCACAAGAGATTTAGCAGCAATATTATATAGAGCTAGAACTTATGACTTTGATAAATGTATTTATGTAGTAGCAGAAGAGCAAAATTTACATTTTAAACAAATATTTGAAGTAGCTAAATATCTTGATTTAAATGAAAAATATACAAATGGATTAGAACACGTTAGCTATGGAATGATTAGACTTCCAGAAGGAAAAATGTCAACAAGAAAAGGCAATTTTGTAAAAGTAGAAGATTTGCTTAATGAAGCAATTTCAAAAGCTAGCGAAATTTTAAAAGATAGAGAAATAGAAAATAAAGATATAGTTGCAAAACAAGTTGGAATAGGTGCAGTAATATTTGAAGATTTAAAAGAATCAAGAATAAAAAATCAAGTATTTGACTTAAATGAAGCACTAAACTTTAATGGTGAAACAGCACCTTATATACAATATATGACAGTAAGAACAAATAGCGTTATAGAAAAAGCAGGATATATTCCTAAAAAAGAAGATGTAAATACTAATTATTTAACTGATGAAGACAGTATTAGATTAGTTAAATTAATTGAAAATTTTGGTAAAATAATTTTAGCTAGCTTAGAAAAAAATGAACCATCAATAATTGCAAGATATGCAATTGATGTAGCAAAAGCATATAGCATTTTTTACAATCAGAACAAAATCTTAAGTGAAGACAAAATATCTCAGGATGCTAGATTATATTTAACATATATGACTAAAGTTACTCTTACAAATTCTTTAAATCTTCTTGGAATAGATGTGCCAAATAAAATGTAATTAGAGAGGAAAACTTAATGACAAAAGTAATGTTTATATCAAGTATGGGTGGACATTTAAGTGAACTAATGCAACTTGACTTTGATAAATATGATTATTCAATAGTAACAGAAAAAACAGATGCAAGTAAAGCTATCAAGGAAAAATATGATGATAAGGCATATTTCTTATTATATGGTACTAGAAGAACACCAATTATATATTTTTTCATTTTACTAATTAACTTTTTCAAAAGTTTAGCACTTTTTATAAAATTAAAACCTAAAGTAATTGTTACAACAGGAACTCATACAGCTGTGCCAATGTGCTATATTGCTAAAATTTTTGGTTCAAAGGTAATATGGATAGAGACATTTGCAAATGAAAATAGCAAAACTCTAGCTGGAAGACTGGTCTATCCAATAGCAGATACATTTGTAGTACAATGGGAAGAAATGAAAAAAATTTACCCAAAAGCTAAGTATTGGGGGTGGATTTATTGATTTTTGTTACACTTGGAACTCAGGATAAACAATTTAAACGACTTTTAGACGCAGTAGAAAAACTTGATACTGGTGAAAAAATAATAGCACAAGTAGGCACTACTACTTTTCAATCAGATAAGATGGAAATACATAAATTTTTAAGTTTAGAAGAATTTAATAAATATATGAAAGATGCAAGAGTTGTAATTACTCATGCAGGAGTAGGAACTATTATACAAGGATTAAAAATGCACAAAAAAATGATAGTTGCTGCTAGAAAAAAAGAATATAAAGAACATGTAAATGACCATCAAGAACAAATTTTAAATACTTTTTCAAAAGAAGGATACATATTAGCATTAAAAGATTTTGACAAATTAGAAGAATTAATAAATACAGAATTTTCACCAAAAGAATTCAAAAGCAATAATATTAACTTTGTAAAAAATTTGGATGAAGAAATAGAAAACTTAATTAATAAGTAAAATATGAAAATTAAGCATAGAAAGGAATAATTGTTAGAATTTATCCTAACATAAAAAGTAAGAATGAATCAAAAGAAACAGTTAGTAAAAAATACAATAATCATAGCAATTGGAAAACTTAGTACGCAAATAATTTCATATATATTACTTCCTTTATATACAGCAAAGCTATCTCCTTCAGAATATGGAACATATGATTTTATTTGTACTATATCACTTTTCTTATGCCCAATAATTACTTTGCTTATGGAAGAATCAATGTTTAGATTTTTAATTGATGCAATAGATAAATCCGAAGCAAAGAGAATAATAAGTCAAACGATTATTTACACTATTTTGGGAACAATAATCTTTATACCACTTGCAGTAATTATTTTAAACCTTACTACTGAATATACAGGAGCACTTATATTTGCATTTGTAGTGTTTGTTATTTCAAATATTTTTATAGGTTTAAGTAATGCACTAGCAAGAGGTTTGAGCAAAATAAAATTATATTCACTTTCTAATTTTATATTAGGAATAGGAACAATAATTTTAAACATTATATTTATAGTATTACTAAAAGCAGGAGCAGAAGGACTTTTGTGGGCAAACTCCATCGCAAATATTTGTACTGCTATATTTATATTTACTAAATTAAAACTGTGGATGTACATTGGAAAATTTAATAAAAAACTTATGAAAGAAATGATAAAATATTCTATACCACTTGTACCTAATAGTATTTCGTGGAACATAATAAATATGTCAGATAGAATTATTTTAACTCAAATGATTGGTTCATCTGCAAATGGAATATATGCAATGGCAAGTAAATTTCCCAATATAATTAGTGTTGTGTATGGATATTTTTATACTGCTTGGAAAGAATCAGCGGCAAGAATAACAAAGGAAGACAATAAAAATAAGTATTATAATAGTATATATCACGATACAAAAAGGCTCCTCTTCTCAGTAACAATATGTTTAATTGCAGTAATGCCTTTTGCATTTCCAATATTAATAAATAAAGCATATGATGAGGCATATATATATATTCCAATAATAATGATTGCAACATACTATTCTAATTTATCAAGCTACTTTGGAGGAATTTTTTCAGCATATAAAGACACTAAAATAATGGGAGCAACAACAATAGGAGCTGCAATAATAAACTTAATAATAGACTTGTTATTGGTTAAATTTATTGGAATTTATGCAGCATGTTTATCAACATTAATAGCAGATTTAATCGTCTATATTTATAGAAGAAATAAGCTAAAAAAATATATAAAAATCAAAGAATTAAAATGGTTTGGACCAGCAGTAATACTTACAATAGTATGTTTAGCATATTATACAAAATATATGAGCTTTATTCCAACACCGTTATACTGGATTTTAAATATTATATCATTAGCAATAGCAATTTTTTATAGTATTGCAAATAATTATAAATTGGTTATGCCAATAATTAATAAGATTAAAGGAATACATTAATTTGTAAATTTAATTAGTAAATTAAAATTTTGTCCTTGTTGTCGCTTCGCAATTTTATAAATTGCTCGCTTCAGCTAACGCATATAGCTGTTGTTGCGAAAACAAGTTTTCGGAAACATCTTAAATCGCCCTTCGTTTCACTTCGGTTGGTCGCTACGCGGACTGCAATTTTAATTTACTAATTATAATAAAGAAAGTAATAAAATAGGAGGTAATTATGAAATACTTTGGAACAGATGGAATTAGGAGAATTGCAAATACGGAGCTTACACCAACTTTGGTGTATAGAGTAGCAAAAGCCGGTGCTTATGTACTTGCTAAACATTCAGGTACAGCTCCAACTATATTAATTGGAAGGGATACAAGGCTTTCTGGTACATTAATTGAAAGTGCTATGACAGCAGGATTTTTAAGTTATGGTGCAAATGTTAAATCTATTGGAGTTATACCAACTCCTGGAGTTGCATATCTTACAAAAAAACTTAAAGCAGATGCATCAGTTGTTATTTCTGCATCACATAATACTTATGAATTTAATGGTGTAAAATATTTTAGTAATAAAGGTATGAAAATACCAGATTCAATAGAAGAGGAAATTGAAGAAATATTAGATTCTGGAAAAGTAGATGAATTAACTGCTCAAAGTAATAAAATAGGAGTAGCAGAAATTAGAGAAGATTTACTTGATGAATATTTATATTTCTTTAGAAAAAACTTTGAAGATACTTTTGAGGAATTTGACAAAGAGAATTTTACAGTTGCAATTGATACAGCCAATGGAGCAACATCTGTAATTGCTGACAAAGTTTATACTGCTTTAGGAATTAAGCATTATATTATAAACAATACACCAAATGGAGTAAATATTAATTCAAATTGTGGTTCAACTCATTTAGATATGTTAAAGAAGTTTGTTGTTGCAAACAAATGTAATTTAGGTATTGCATATGATGGTGATGGAGATAGATGCTTAGCTATTGATGAAAAAGGAAATTTAATTGATGGAGACATTATTCTAGCAATTGTTTCAAAATATTTAAAAGAAAAGGGTAAATTAAAAAATAACACAATAGTTGCAACTGTTATGAGCAATTTAGGATTAAAAAAATATTGCGAAGCAAATGATATTAACTTTGAGCAAACAAAGGTAGGCGACAGATATGTTTTAGAAGAAATGCTTAAAGATGATTACATAATTGGAGGAGAACAATCTGGACATATTATATTCTTAGATTATAATCCTACAGGAGATGGAATTTTAACATCATTAATGCTTCTAAGAGTTGCTATGGAAAAAAATAAAAAGATTTCTGAATTAGCAGAAATAATAAAAATTTATCCACAAGTTTTAATAAACGCAAAGGTTTCAAATGAGAAGAAATATTCTTATGAGGAAGATGCTGAAATAAAATCAGAAATAGAGAAGTTAGAAAAAGAATTTTCTGGAAATGGAAGAGTATTAATTAGAGCATCTGGAACAGAGCCACTAGTAAGAGTAATGATTGAAGGCGAAGACCAAGAATATATTACTGAAAAGGCTGAAAAATTAGCAAAATTAATAGAACAAAAGTTAAATTAATATTACAAAAATGCTAAATAAAATTCTACTAAAAAGCCAAACACAAGTATTTAAGTAATTTTCAATGTAATAATAATGTAATATAAAATTAACAAAAAATATATTGAAAAATGTAAATAAATAATGTAATATAGATATAGAATTTACAAAGGAGGAAATAAATATGCCAATTATTGATTTTACACAACCATTTTATTTAATATCAGCTTTAGTACTATTCGTACTATGTTTATATTTAGCTAGAAACAATAAATCTAACACAGTAACATGCGTTATGCTATTATGTTTCCTAACTATATTAGTATGCCATACAATAGAACTTGCACATGCTGAATTAGAATATGTTGGTACATTAGCAATTTGTATCCTAGTTGATGAAATCTTTACACTAATTTCATTCCTATCATTCTTATGGACAGATAAAATTCAAGTTGAAGCTCAAAAAGCTGCAAACAAAAAATCTGGCAAAAAAGGTAAGAAGGAAAAACTAGAAAACAAAGAAATAGAAGATGGTCTAGATGTTCTATGGAAAAAGGTTTAAAGTATAAATAGTAATTTTGTGTAAACGTTTATATGAATTAAGAAAGTCAGTATTGTACTGGCTTTTTTATTTGAAATTTTTTTAATAAAAAACATATTATAGAAAATATGAGAGAAAATATTATTTAGGTAAAGTGAAAAAGTAGATGCAATTTGTAAAAATTATTTATGAATAATGAAAAAAATTTGTGTTGACAAAAAGAAATCACAGAAATATAATTGAGACAAAATTAAAATATTAGGAGGAAAAATAAATGTCATTAGTTACGACAAAAGAAATGTTTAAAAAATCAATGGAAGAAAAATTTGCAATAGGAGCATTTAACATAAATAATATGGAGTTTGTTCAAGCTATACTAGATGCAGCAGCTGAAGAAAATTCACCTGTCATTTTGCAAACTTCATCAAGTGCACTTAAATATGCTAGAATACCATATTTAAAGCATATGATAGAAGCAGGACTTGAGGAACACGATGTTCCAGTTGCACTTCATTTAGACCACGGACCAGATTTTGAAACTTGTAAATTATGCATAGATAATGGTTATACATCAGTTATGTTCGATGGTTCAAAATATGATTTCAAAAAAAATGTTGAACTTACAAAACAAGTAGTAGATTATGCACATAGCAAAGGCATAGTTGTAGAAGCAGAACTTGGCAAATTAGCAGGAATAGAAGATGATGTTAATGTTTCTGATAGTGATGCTATGTATACAAATCCACAAGAAGCATTAGAATTTGTACAAAGAACAAATTGTGATTCTTTAGCAATTGCAATAGGAACAAGTCATGGAGCATATAAATTTAAAGGTGAAGCAAAACTTCGTTTTGATATATTAGAAAAAGTAAAAGAATTGTTGCCAAATACTCCAATAGTTCTTCATGGTGCATCAACTGTAATGCCTGAATATGTTGAGATATGTAACAAATTTGATGCAAATTTATCAGGCGCTAAAGGTGTTCCAGATGAAATGCTTAATGAAGCAAGTAAAAGAGGAGTATCAAAAATAAATGTCGATACTGATTTAAGACTAGCAATGACAGCAGGAATTAGACAAGTTTTAGCAGAAAACCCAGAAGTGTTTGATCCAAGAAAATATTTAGGACTTGGAAGAGATTATATAAAAGAAACTGTAAAACATAAAATAAGAGATGTTTTCGG
>CANQLM010000016.1 GCA_947624735.1 uncultured Clostridia bacterium
TGCACATCATTCCTTTTACTTTAAGTACTACTTCTTCCATTTAATTTTCCTCCTTAAATATTTTTATTTTGAAAGCAAACTTTCAAATTTATCACTAAATTCTTTATTTACTTTTTTTAAGTTAATTGGCTTTATTTCTTTATTTGTAAAGCAATGTTTTGTTTCTCCTGTAAGAACAATATTTTTTGTTTTCTTATCGATTACTTCATATCCTACTGTCATTCTTACTCCACTATATTCTTTCATAAATGGTTTTATTATTATTGTGTCTCCAAAAGTAACGTGATATTTATAACTAATATTAACCCCTAAAACAGGAATTGTTATACCTTGTTTTTCAAATTCACCAAATGGCATTCCTAATTTTTCTAACCATTCACATCTTGTTTCCTCTAAATATCTTATATAATTTGAATGGTGTACTACTCCCATTCTGTCTGTTTCATAATAATTAATTTTTCTTTCATAAGTAAAGTCCATTGTTTTCTCCTTAATTTTTAAATTTTTTAAATAATCCTATTAATTCATCTACAATCTCTACTTTTCCATTTTTATTACCTTATTTATTATATACCCTATAGGGGTATTTGTAAAGATAGGGGTATATTTTAAAAATCACATATTTTTATATACTTTAAAGTGTTATTAAAAGCTGATAATGACTTATCAGCTTTTTTATGTTTATATTTCTATTAATTCATATTCTTTACTTCCGATTCCTAGCTCTTCGGCAGCATCTATTGTATGTGTTCCGTGTCTTGAATTTATTCTTTCTAATAAATGGTCTTTTCCTGCATCTTGTGAATTTTTTACTAAATCAATGCAAGCCATATCAATTGCTACTGGATCTAATGATGCAAGTATTCCAATATCTTTCATACAAGGATCCTCTGCTACTGCACAACAATCGCAGTCAACTGACATATTACACATAACATTTACAAAGGCCATATTACCTTTAAAATATTCTACAACTGATTTTGCTGCATCAGCCATTGACTCTAAGAATTCATCTTGCTCAGGCAAATTGTCCCATAGCTTTGTTTGGTCTTTTTCTTTTCCTGCTGAGTGTATCCATGTTTTACCTGCTGATGAGCCACATCCTATAGATAATTGCTTTAATGCTCCTCCGTAGCCTCCCATTGGATGTCCTTTAAAATGTGATAATACAAGCATTGAATCATAATTAGCCATATCTTTTCCAACAAAATTTTCTTTTAGTATTTTACCATTAGATACTGGCAAAGCCATATCTGGTCCTTCTTCATCCATTAGGTCTACATTAAAATATTTACTCCATCCATGTCTTTCAAGTAATTTTTTGTGTTTATCTGAGTAATTTCTTTCTCCTTCGTATGCTGTATTACATTCAACAATAGTCCCATTAACATACTCTACCATTGGTTTAAAGAATTCTGGTTTTAAATAGTTTTGATTTCCTTCTTCTCCTGAATGTACTTTAACTGCAACTTTACCTGGTAAATTCTTGCCTAACATTTTATAAAGATTTACTATGCTTTCAGGCGTAAGATTTCTTGTAAAATAAACTTTAGATTTTTCCATTACTTAATTTCCTTTCATTTTTTTAGATTATATCACAGAAAATTAAAAGTTTATACATTTTTTATTTATTTTTTCTTATTATCTTCATATATTAATTTCAATGTCTTCTCCATTTCAATAGAAGAGCGAGCATTTTCCATACTTTTTATGTCATCTATTAATTGTGAAACAAGTTTTCTTTGCCAAGGGACAGTTAATTCTACTATCATTTTAAATTTTTCTTCTTTTGCTTTGCTTAATCTCTGATATTCTTCGTCGTCTTTGGCTTGTAAAGCTCCTTCGTTAGTCCAATATTCTGCGTATTCATCAATTGGTTTTGGGTTAAGTTCATTTTCATTTGACATACAAAAGACCTCCTCTATTAAATTTTATTAACGTTATTATATAATTATTGCCAAAAATAGTCAACACTTTTTCTGTTTTATTTTTCCTTTTTTCTAATTATTTTTTCCAAAATTATTGTCTTTTTTTGTTATTATATATATAATACAATTAATTATTATACCCTAATTGGGAGGATGTTAAATATATGAATACTCTATTACCTTTGACAGAACAACAAAAAAATATTTGGAATACTGAAATATTCTATTCTGGAACTGCTGTTAATAATGTTGGCGGTTACCTTTGTATTGAAAATAAAGCCAATCTTGGCTTATTAAATAAAGCTATTAATCTTTACATTAAACATACTGATAGTATGAGATTTCACTTTGTGTCAAAAGAAAATGATGTTTTTCAATATATTTCTGATTATTCAGATGTTGATTTGGAGATTATAAATTTAAAAAACATGAAAGAGGTTGAACAATTTAGCGTGAATCTATTAAATCAACCATTTAATGTTTTTGATTTTGATCTATTTTGTTTTAAACTTTTTAAATTACCTAATGGTAAAGGTGGATTTATTGTTTCTTTCCATCATTTAATAAGTGATGCTTGGACAATTGGTCTTTTCCTTTCAAGAGTTATGAATATTTATTCTTCTTTGCTTAAAGGTTCAGAATCTACCGAAGATTATCCTAAATATTCTGAATATGTTCTTGATTCTTCAAATTATATAAATTCTAAAAAATTTATTAAAGATAAAGAATATTGGGAAAGTACTTTTGATAGTGAACCTAACTTAACTTTCATTTATAAAAACAAAGAAGTTTTACCTATAAATAATGTAAGTGGTGATAGAGAAGTTTGCCATATAGATAAAAAATTATCTGAAAAAATAGATAGCTTTTGTAAAGAGAAAAATGTATCTATATATACCTTCTTTATGGCAATTTACTTACTTTACTTAGCGAAAATAAATGATTCTAGCTCTGCTATTTTAGGAACTCCAGTTTTAAATAGAAGCAATTTTAACGAAAAACAACTTGCTGGAATGTTTGTAAGTACTGTGCCTTTTAAGATGGATATTGATTCTTCTGCTAAGTTTTCGGATTTTTTAAAAAATGTTGCTATGAATCAATCTTCTATATTTAGACATCAAAAATATCCCTACTTAAAACTTTTAGAGCACATTAAAGAAAAGTTTAATTTTAATGAAAATTTATATGATTTTGTTCTTTCATATCAAAATGCAAAAGATAATAAAAATTCGTGTGATGTTCCATATAATTCTAAATGGGTACACAATAAAAATGTTGGTAACTCAATAGAAGTGCACTTTTATGATATGGATGATAGTGGAACTGTTAGTATTTTTTATAATTATCAAACAAATAAATTTACTAAACAAGATATTATAGATTTACATCAAAGAATAGTTAGTATGGCTGAATTTGCTCTAAATGATACTATTATTAAGGATATTCCAGTTATTACCGAAGATGAAGAAAAGGAAATAAATAAATTTAACAATACTGATTACAAGTATGACAAAGATACTACTATAGTAGATATCTTTGAAAAACAAGTTAGAAAAAATAAACAAAAAACAGCTGTTATTTTCAAGGATAAGTCTCTTTCCTATGAAGACTTAGATAAGAAGTCTAATAAACTTGCAAATTATCTTTTATCTAAAGGAATTAAAAAAGATGATGTTGTTGGGATAATGTTTAATCGTAGCTTTGATATCTATATTGCAATATGGGGTATTCTTAAAACTGGTGCAAGCTATATGTTAATAGACCCTACTTTGCCTAAAGATAGAATTGATTATATGTTAAATACTGCTAAGGCTCCTTTTGTTATTACAGATTTATATATTAATTATGAACATATAAATATTAAAGATAGTGAATCTTTTAGCAATGTGCTTCCAACAGTACAAAGCAGTAATCAAGATAGATTTTGCATTATTTATACTTCTGGTTCTACTGGCGTTCCTAAAGGTGTTGAACTTAGAAGATTAAGTGTAATTAATGTTATTAATAGCTATAGAAAAATATTAAATGCAGATAAGTGTGATATGTTCTTAAGTATTTGCAGTTTAGCATTTGATATGTTTATTGTGGAAACTTTTACCCCTTTTCTTACTGGCAAAACTTTAGTTTTAGCAGATGAAGATGAGCAAAAAATCCCTGCTTTCACAAGTAAATTAATTGAAAAATATAATATAGATTTTATGCTTATTACAGCTTCTAAACTTTCTTTATTATTAGAAGAAGGCGAATGTTTAAAAAATGTTAAAGTTATGCAACTTGGTGGAGAAGTTATAAAACCTACTTTATATAAAGAACTAAGAAAATACACAAATGCAGATGTTCACGACGGTTATGGTCCTTCAGAATGTTGTGCTTGTTCTTCAAATAAAAAGATTACAGATGAAAATGATATCAATATCGGAACTCCTTTCTATAATGTAAAACTTTATATAATGAATAAAGATAATAATATTTTACCTAAAAATGTTCCTGGCGAGTTAGTAATTTCTGGGGATGGAGTATCTTTAGGATATCTTGGCAAAGATAGATTTGGAAAATTTTATAGAACTGGTGATATTGCTAAACTTAATTCTAATTTAGAGTTAGAATATGTTGGAAGAAAAGATAATCAAATAAAATTGCACGGTCTTCGTATTGAACTTGATGAAATTACTGAGAAATTAGTGTCTTTAGCCTTTATTAAAAATGCTGTTTCTGTTATTAAAAAAGTGAACAATATAGATGCTATTTGTAGCTATGTAATTTTAGATGATAATTCTCATACTGAAAGTGAAATTAAGAAGTTATTATCGGAAAAACTTCCAAATTATATGGTTCCTAGTCATATTATTTTTATGGAACAGTTTCCTATTACTTTAAATGGAAAAATAGATACTAAAAATTTACCTGAAGTCAAAGTTGAGGAAACTAAATTTGTTAAAAGTTCTTCTAAGACAGAAAAAGAATTAGAAAAAATTTGGACTAAAGCATTAGGTTTAGAAAAGATATCAGTTGATGCCAATTTCTTTGAAATAGGTGGAGATTCTCTTGCATCTATTAGAATTGTGTCCGATATATATAGTAAACTTCATATAAAGGTTGAAATAAAAGATATCTTTGAAAAGCCTACTATTTCTGAACTTGCTAAATATATTGATACTAATAATTTTAAACAAACTAATGCAAAGAAAATAACTAAAACTACTGTTTCTTCAGATAAATTATATCCATTAAGCTCTTCTCAACTTGGAATTTTCTATACTGTAAGTAAGTCTGAAGATAATATTACATATAATACACCTTTTGGAGTTTTATTTAATAAAGTTCCAGATGTAAAAAAACTAGAAAGCGCTATAAATACAATAATAAATTCTAATCAAGCATTTAGAACATATTTTGTAACCGAAAATAATAATGTATATCAAAAAGTCTTAGATAAAATTGATTTTAAATTAAAAGTTACTAATTATAAAAATGAGGATTTTGTAAAACCTTTTGATTTATCAAAAGCCCCTTTAATTCATATTGAGTTAAATAAATTTGATAAAAGAGCTCTTTTACAAATTGATATCCATCATATTATTTGTGATGGAGCATCTATAAGCGAATTTATCAATGAGCTTTGCAAATTATATAATGGACAAGAATTAGAAAAAAAGAAATTAGATTATATTGATTACTCATTGTTAAATGAAATAAACGAAGATGATAAAAACTACTGGATTTCTAAGTTTAAAAATGGTGTACCATTACTTAATATGCCTACTGAATTTGACCGTACTAATACAATTTCAGAAGAAGGAAATAGCATTTTTGAAGTTTTAGAAAATGGTAAAACTATTAATGAATTTTGCGAAAAGTATGCAATTACTCCATATATGTTTTTACTATCTTGTTATTACTGCTTACTTTATAAATATACAATGCAAAACGATATTATCGTTGGAACTCCAATTATAGGAAGAGATGATGCACAATTTTCTAACATAATAGGTATGTTCATCAATACTCTCGCTTTAAGGCAAAATATTGAAGGAGCAATGAATTTTAGTGACTTTATAAATATGGTAAAGTCTAACTGTATGGAGGCTTTTGCACATCAAAAATATCCTTTTTATGAACTTGTTAAAAATGTAGATATTGTTAGGGATAATAGCAGGAGACCACTTTTTGATGTATTGTTTGTCTATGAAAGTGGTGGAAATCCAAATCTTAACTTTGAAAACATAGAGTCTCAGTATTATGTTCCAGAAAATAAAACTTCTAAGTTTGATATTACATTAGAAGTAACCCCTAATGAAGAAAATTATAATATTCGTTTAGAATATGTAACAAATTTATTTGGAAAGAAATTTATGCAAACATTTTTACAATGTTATAAAAATATTGTAAATGCTGTATTGCAAGAGCCAAATACTCAAATTTCTCGAATTAATATGTTACCAGATGTACCTGAAATTTATCCTAAATTCGATATTAATGAAAACATATCAGTTATAGAATTATTTGAGAAACAAGTTTTAAAAACACCTAATAAAGTGGCCCTTGTTTTTGAAGGAAAAAAATACACTTATAAAGAACTTGAAAATAAAGTAAATAGACTAGCTAACCATATTAGAAAATTGCCTATATTTAAAAATGCAATATCTAAAGACAAATATAAAGTTATAGGAATTATGATGAATAGACGTGCAGAACTTTTAATCTCTATGCTAGCAGTTTTAAAAGTTGGTGCAGGTTATTTACCAATAGACCCTACATATCCAGAAGATAGAGTTAAATATATAATAGAAGATAGCGGAATAAAATTATTGCTTTCTGAAGAGAAAATTAAATCTAATTATGGAGTAAAAGTACTAAATGTTGATGATGACTCTTCATATGATGACTATGAGAAATTTAATGTAGAAATAAATCCAGAAGATGTATCATATATGATATATACCTCTGGTTCAACAGGAAAACCTAAAGGAGTTCTCTTAAAGCAACTTGGACTTGTCAACTTTATCCAATCTATAGGTCAAGTAATTCCAATTGAGAATAAAACAATTGTAAGTATAACTACAATGTGTTTTGATATATTTGTTTTTGAAAGTTTAGTTCCAGTATGTACAGGAATGAAAATAGTTTTAGCAAATAATGAAGAACAGAACAACCCTATATTATTAAATAAAATCTGCTTGGAAAATAAAGTTCAAATTTTGCAAACAACACCATCAAAATTCAAATTTTTAATGACAGATGAACTTGAATATATAAAAAACTTAGAGATAATTTCAATATTAGGTGAACCTTTTCCATTAGATTTATTAAAGAAAATCAAAGCAATAACAAATGCTAGAATATTTAATGGATATGGACCAACTGAAACAACAGTAGCCTCTACTTTTAAAGAATTAACTAATACAAAGTCAAAAATAACAATAGGAACTCCTGTACCTAATACTTGCATTTATGTTTTAGATAATGACTTGAATCAAGTACCTGTCGGCGTTCCAGGTAAATTATTTATTGGTGGATTAGGTATGTCTATAGGATATATTAATAAACCAGAAATGACAGCACAAAGATATATAGAATATAAAGGTCAAAGGATATATGATACTGGAGATTTAGTTAAACTTTTGCCAAATGGAGAATTAGAATGTCTAGGAAGGGTTGATTTTCAAGTAAAGGTTCGTGGTCTAAGAATTGAACTTTTAGAAATAGAAAATACAATTCGTACATATAAAAGCATTCAAGAAGCTGTAGTTTGCGTTAAGAATCTAAATGGTAGAGATGTTTTATGTGGTTACTTCACATCTACTGGCAGAGTATCTATATCATTATTAAAAAACAGTCTTGCTAAAAAACTTCCAAACTATATGGTTCCAAATTATTTAATACAAATCAAAAACTTCACATATACTCCAAATGGAAAAATAGATAGAAAAGTTTTGCCAGAACCAAAATTAGAGGAAAAGAGTATAACTCCTCCATCGACTTCTTTGGAAAAGAAAATATGCAAAATTTGGATGTCAATATTATCTCTAGAAAAAATAAGTATCGATGATAATTTCTTTGACATTGGTGGAGACTCACTATGTGCTTTGAAATTACAACTTGAACTTATGAAAGCAGGCTATAATATTAATTATGGTGAAATTTTTAAATACAATACCATTTCTAGTTTGGCTAAGTTTATTGAACACAGTGATACTAATACATTAAAGATTTACGAGAAAAAAGACTTCAAGAAAATAAATAAAGTATTAAAAAATAATAGAGTTTATAGAAAAATTAAGCTAAAACAACGTGAACTAAAAAATGTATTATTATTTGGAGCAACTGGCTTCTTAGGCATACATTGTTTAGCAGAATTATTAAAAAGAGACGACATTAAGATATATTGTATAATAAGAGAAGACTTAAGTACCGCATCTGAAAATAAGTTAAAGAACAAATTTAAATATTATTTTAAGAGTGATTTGAGTAATTTATTTGGAACAAGACTATTTGTAATTAATGGTGATATTACTGAAGAAAAATTCGGATTATCAAATGAATTATATGATTTTATAGGAAAAAATACTTCTTATGTTTTAAACTGTGCAGCATTAGTTAAACATTATGGAGAATATAATGAATTTGAACAAATAAATGTTAATGGTGTAAAAAATATTATTGAGTTTTGTGAAACATATAATAAAGAATTTTTCCAAACATCTACTGTAAGCGTATCGGGAAATACTGTTACAAATCTAGCTTTAAGTTATAATCCTAATAAAAAAGTTTACTTTAGTGAAAATAACCTATTTATAAATCAATCATTTGACAATGTGTATGTTAGAAGCAAATTTGAAGCAGAGAGAATTATTTTACAAGAAATAGCAGATAAAAAATTAAATGCTTTAATTATGAGAATAGGAAACATTACAAATAGATATACAGATGGTAAGTTTCAAGAAAATGATGCTGAAAATGCATTTCTTAATAGATTAAAGGCCTTTATAGCTTTAGGGGTAATGCCTGAATCAATTATGAATAACAGAATTGAATTTACCCCTGTAGATAAGCTCGCAGAGTCAATAATTAAATGTATGGAATATAAAAATAGGTCTTATACAGTAGTACATTTATATAATTCTAAACATTTATTAATAAATGATTTGCATAAAATATTGTATAAATTAAATATTAATGTTAAAATTGTAGATGATGATACTTTTAAAAAGAAATTAAAAAAATGGTTGTACGATAATACTAAATCAGATAAAGTTAATGTATTAATAAATGATTTAGACAAAGACAACAACTTAATCTATAAAACAAATTTACATATAAAAAATAACTTTACTTTAAAACTTTTAAACAAGCTCGATTTTGATTGGCCAGAAATTGATATAGAATATATCAAAAAAATAATTAAAAATTTAAATTAAACAAAGGAGAAGAAATGAAATATCAGGGATTTTTTATTGGATTAATAATAGAAATTATAATTGAATTCGTACTTTTAGAGTATATTAAAAGAAGAGCATCAAAAAAATCAGCAGTTGCAAAATACTTTAGGTATTTTATACTGTGTACAATTGGTTGGTGTACTACAATTGAAATACAGGTTTTAGTTATAAATTATTTTCCAACAATTAGTCCCTTATTTGTAGATTATATTGTGTACCCATTTGTAGCACTATCTCCTGTTGCATTATTTTATACAGCGGTTTCAATGTACTCTGGTACAGAATTTAAAGCAAATAGAAAGTATATTTTACTATTTGTAATTCCATTTTTAACATTGTTTATAATATGGACAAATCAATTACATCATTTATTTTATCAAGAATATTCTATAAATGTTCAAGATACTGTATTTGGACCATATTTCTATATTCACTCTTTATATACTTATGGATTATTTGCAGTCGATATGTATATATTGATAAGAAATACTGTAAGGCATACAGGTGCATTTTCTATGCAAACAATATTAATCTCTCTAGGAGTATTAATTCCAATTATACTTAATATATTAGGAATGACTGTATTAAATATGAATATATTTGCAACTCCTATTTCATTGTTCTTTACATTGGTTTGTATGACTATAGCAATATTTAAGTATGATTTTCTAAATATTACAACTGTAGCACTTAAAAATATCGTTAACCAGATGTCAGACCTTTATATTATATTAAATAGAGATTATCAAGTTTTAGATTGTAACAAGCCTTTTGAAGTAGCATTTAATGAAAGAAAAAATCAAATTGTAGGCAAAAATATTGAAGAATTAAAATTAATGAATAAATTACAAATCCAAAGTAAAAAAATAGGAAATTATTTGGATAGTGCAAGAAAAACAAATAAAGTTTATAAAATAAATGCAAAAATTGCAGATGAAAACAAATATTACAATATAGAGATTAGTGGTATTTATGAAAAGAAACAATTCGTTGGAATTTTAGTATTATTTAAAGATATTACTCAACATATTTTGGATATGAACGAGTTAAAAGAAAATCAAAATACTTTAATGGAAAGAGAACGTTTAGCTTCTTTAGGACAAATGATTGGTGGTATTGCTCACAATTTAAAAACTCCTATTATGTCTATTGCTGGTGCAATGGAAGGTATAACAGATTTAATCAACGAATATGACCAATCTATTGATGATCCAGATGTAACAAAAGAGGACCACCATGCTATTGCTAAAGATATGAAAGAATGGATTAATAAAGTTAATTCTTATGATTCTTATATGTCAGACATTATTACTGCAGTTAAAGGTCAATCTGTTAATATGAATGATGATATTTCTACTATTTTTACTGTAGAAGAACTTTTAAATAGAATTAATATATTAATGAAGCACGAACTAAAAAATGCTTTTATAACATTAAATGTTTTAAATAAAACTGGCGAAAAAACTAAAATTGTAGGAAATATAAACAGTTTAGTACAAGTTGTTAATAACTTAATCTCAAATGCTATTCAATCATATGATGGAGTTCCTAATAATGTAATTGATTTGATTATTGATAAAAAAGGTGATAATATCATAATATCAGTAGTTGACCATGGTAAAGGAATTCCAAAAGATATCCAAGCAAAACTATTTAATGAAATGGTTACTACAAAAGGACAAAATGGTACTGGACTTGGTCTATTTATGTCATACTCTACAATAAAAGGACACTTTAAAGGTGATATGAGCTTTACATCTAAACTTGGTGTTGGCACTACTTTTAATATTTCTATACCTAGTAAATAAATTTACTTTTTAACATATTATTAAATATAGCACAAAGTTTTGTTAATTTATTTAACAAAGCAGAAAGGATTATTTATATGAGAAAATATATGCAAGAAACAGTTGTGGCTCCTTACAAAATTATGGCAGTTGATGACGATGGTGGTATTTTAGATTCTTTAAAAGTTGTACTAAAAAGGTCTGGCTATGATTTAGTTTGCTATACTAATCCACTAGAAGCTATTGAAAGACTAAAGAAAGAGCATTTTGATTTATTGCTATTAGACTTTATTATGGATGAACTTCATGGAGACCAAGTTGTAAGCGAAATAAGGGAATTTGACAAAAATCTATATATTTTACTTTTAACAGGTCATAAAGATTTAGCTCCACCCTTACAGACTTTAAAGCAATTAGAAATTCAAGGCTATTGCGAAAAAAGTAATAATTTTGACCAGCTACTTCTTTTAATTGAGTCTGGATTAAAGTCAGTTGACCAAATGCATATAATTAGTAGAATTAATGACGAACTTAAAGACAAAAACGCTGAATTAGAAAAGGCATATTTAGATACTATTGGAATATTAAGATATACTGTTGAGGCAAAAGATCCTTATACTAGAGGTCATTCTGATAGAGTTTCAGAGTATTCTGTATTAATTGGTACTAAAATGGGATTAGATGAAAATACTCTACATATCCTAAAAATTGGTGGTCTATTCCACGATATTGGAAAAATAGGAATTCCTGATAGTATTTTGCTTAAGGAGACTAAACTTAGTGATGATGAATATTCTCAAATTAAAAACCATCCAGCTATTGGTGTTCATATTTTAGGTGATGCTGAAATTTTTAAAGATATTATTCCCATAGTAATGCATCATCACGAAAAATTTGACGGAAAAGGTTATCCAAAAGGTCTAAAAGGTGAAAATATTCCTCTTGTTGCAAGAATAGCAGCAGTTGCTGATACCTTTGATGCAATGACTTCAAAAAGAACTTATAGAGATGCTTTATCTCTTGAAGTTGTTACTTCCGAAATCGAAAAATGTTCTGGTACACAATTTGATCCTAAAATTGCAAAAGTATTTTTAGATATTATAAAAAATGATTATAAAGAAATTGAAGAAATACAGAAAAAATATAAATAATATGTACTATAAAACAGGATACATTTAAGTATCCTGTTTTTCATTGTAATCTATATAATTTTTGTGCAAAATTTATTCTAGTCCTAAATATTCATTATATGTTGTTTCTTTATCAATTAAACCATCATTTTTGATATCTAAGATTCTATTTGCAACAGTTTGTGTCAGTTGATGGTCGTGTGAGCAAAAGATTAGATTTCCTGTATATTTTTTCATTCCTTCATTTAGAGCCGTAATTGATTCCATATCTAAGTGGTTTGTTGGTTCATCTAATATTAAGAAATTTGCACCTGAAAGCATTAATTTAGAAAGTACGCATCTTACTTTTTCTCCTCCGGAAAGTACATTTACTGGCTTTAAAGCTTCTTCTCCAGAAAATAGCATTCTTCCCAAAAAACTTCTTACATATGTTTCATCTGGGTCTTTTGAGTATTGTCTTAGCCAATCTGTTATGCTTTCTTTTCCCATAAATAAGTAATTATTATCTTTTGGAAAATAATTATTAGTAATCGTAGTTCCCCATTTAATTTCTCCGTGAGTCAGGTTCTAATTCTCCTGAAAGTATTTGAAATAAAACTGTTATTGCATTTTCATTTTCAGCTAATACTGCTATTTTGTCTTTTTCTTTTACTTTAAATGAAATATTATTTAATATTTTTTCTCCATTAATAGTTTTACATATATTTTTTACTTCTAATATTTCATTTCCTGGAAGTCTATCAGGTTTAAAATCAATATATGGATATTTTCTAGCGGATGGTTTTATTTCATCTAGTTGAATTTTTTCTAATGACTTTTTTCTAGATGTTGCTTGCTTTGATTTAGAAGCATTTGCACTAAATCTTGCTATAAAGTCTTGTAGTTCTTTTATTTTTTCTTCTTTTTTCTTATTTTGCTCTCTCATTTGCTTTTGTAAAAGCTGGCTTGATTCATACCAGAAATCATAATTCCCTGGAAATAATTTTATTTCTCCAAAATCAACATCACATATATGTGTACAAACTTTATTTAAGAAGTATCTATCATGTGATACAACAATTACTGTATTTTCAAAATTAATTAAAAATTCTTCAAGCCATGATATTGCTTTTAAGTCCAAGTCATTAGTTGGTTCATCTAAAAGTAAAATATCTGGATTTCCGAATAAGGCTTGAGCAAGCAATACTTTAACTTTATCCTTTGCCTCTAGTTCACTCATTAGTTTATAATGTTTTTCTGGAGATATTCCTAAATCATTTAATAAACTTTCTGCTGAGGCTTCTGCATTCCAACCATCAAGTTCTGCAAATCTTTCTTCAAGTTTAGCTGCCTTCATACCATCTTCTTCACTAAAATCTGGCTTAGAATAAATTTTATCTTTTTCTGTTTTTATATCATAAAGTTCTTTATTGCCCATTATAACAGTATCAATAACAGAATATTCTTCAAAAGCAAAGTGGTTTTGGTTTAAAACAGATATTCTTTCTAATTTATCTTTAGAGACCTCCCCTTTACTTGGTTCTAATTCTCCTGATAATACTTTAAGAAATGTTGACTTTCCAGTTCCATTTGCTCCTATTATTCCGTAGCAACATCCTTTTGAGAATTTTATATTTACATCTTCATATAAAACTCTTTTTCCAAATCTAACTGAAATTCCCGTAGCTTGTAGCATTACTATCCTCCTTTTTCTAAACTCTATACTTTAGAATATACAAAATTAGATTTTATTTCGAATTTATTTTATTCTTCAAATTTATTTTTTATACTCTCTTTTGCAGCCATTCCAAGTCCTACAAACACTTTATTAATCATTTTTCTATCTTTTTCTTCTATACTCCTATATGATTTCATCATTTTAGAAACACTTTTCATTCTAGATGATGAAATTTCACGCATAGTAACAGCATTTGTTGACTCTATAACATTAT
The DNA here is from genome assembly GCA_947624735.1 of uncultured Clostridia bacterium. Taxonomy (GTDB): domain Bacteria; phylum Bacillota; class Clostridia; order TANB77; family CAG-508; genus CAG-793. Next base: position 14,216 of record CANQLM010000016.1, read on the forward strand.
ATAATATATCTATAACATTTTTTCTTTGTTCTGGAGTTGTTTCTTTTAACCAATTTTTGATTGTCTTGTTTATAAGTTCACTTCCATTTGTTACTTGTTTCATTTGAACAATTTTGGTTCCTAAAACTTGCCAAGAGTATATGTCATGTTGCATTATTCCCTTTTCTATGCTTTTTACTACTTTGTATTTTTCTTCGTGTTCTAGTAGTCTTCCTATTATAGAAGATTGTGGAATATATGTGTATATTTTATCTAAAATTCTTTTATATTCTTTAGTTTCAATTATCGTTTCATCAAAGCCTGGTCCATCATGATTTGTTACATCTATTATTCTATCTTGTATTTCTTTTTCTACAAATACAGCTGAATATACTGCAACATTTCCTCCCTTTGAATGACCACCAATGTGAATCTTTTTATTATATTTGTTTGCAATCTTTTTTAAGTATTTTACTCCTTCAATTTGTGCTGGAATATGTTGCATAAAGCTTAAGTTGAAGTCTTCCTTCCAACCTACTAGAGTATTATCTGTTCCGCAATATGACAGATACATTTCTTCATTATTTAAATGTATTGTTACGGCTGCAAACTGTTCCTCTGAGTCTTTATTATTATTTTCTATGTAATCAGTTACTAGCAAATCTTTAAATCTTATACAGTCGTTTAAATTATCTACTAATGGTTTGTCCCCTCCAATGTTAAAGTCTTCTTTTTGTAGTTTAGTTAATTTTTTTACTATGCTTCCAATAGTTTCTTTATTTTTCATATCAATTTTATTAAATGGTAAATAAGAAAATCTTGATAAAATCATATTATCAACTTCGTTTAGTGGACTTTCATTAAATGTAAGATCTCCTCTCCATTTTAGATAATCATTAATATTTGGCATATTTGCTCCTTATATAATAAATTACCTATCTATAATAACATATTTTTGCATTTTAGACAAGTCTATAGAAAGATTCTAAAATATATTTTATTTATAGTTGACAATTGGTAAATTTTATGTTATTATAATTATAGCTTAATCGAATGATGTCATATATGGCACTTGTCTGTGTACTGTGAATACACAGACTTTTTATTTTTATAAAAAACAAGATAGACCTGTGAAATCTATCTTGCTTCGACTATGTATTAAATACTAGTCTTTCTTTTTATCTTCTTTGGTTTTTGATTTTTCTGCTAAAAGCATTTGAATCAATTGCCAAATCAGATCAAATGATGTCATATAAATAACACCTCCTTTCACCTTTTAGTAAAAGGTGGTTTTATTTTACATTATTTGCCATATTTTGTCAATATAATTTACAAAAAATCCTCCTAATAAGGAGGATTTTGCTCTATATTAAAATTTTATAATTATTCATTTGCTACTTTTTCTGCATATTTGTTGTTTACTATCTTGTCGTATGGTGCTTGAGATTCAAGTTCTCCAGCTTCTGTCATAATCATTTGTAATTTATCAAATGATTCTTTTGTTAAAATTGGATTTTCGTTCCAAGCATCTATATCTTTATAGCTTTGAACTGATGTTTCTACTGATTCTACTGTTGTATCTGGGAAGAAATCTACAATTTTCTCTGCAACTTCTCTTGCAGTATGTTCCTTTACCCATTTTTGACCTTCATAAGTTGCTCTTGTAAATCCTTCTATTAAATCTTCATTTTCTGCTATATAACTTTTCTTAGCACAATATGCAGTATAAGGAATATCTCCTGATGCTTCTCCAACTGAGGCAACGACATAACCTGCTCCGGCTTCTTCAGTCATTGATGCAGTTGGTTCAAATAGAGTTACATACTCTGCATCTCCTGCTGCAAAAGCTCCTGCCATTAAGTCAAATTTTATACTATCATCTAATACTAAATCTGTTTTTGGGTTTATTCCATTTTGCTTTAAAATCCATTCAAATGTCATATATGGAACTCCACCTTTTCTTCCTGGTATAACTGTTTTTCCTTTTAAATCATTCCAAGAGAAATTGTCTGTTGGGTCCTTAGCAACTAAAAAAGAACCATCTCTTTTAGTCAATTGAGCAAATACTTCTACATAATCCTCTCTTCCTTCGTTATAAACATATATCGATGCTTCTGGACCACATAATCCTATATCACATTGACCTGATAAAATAGCAGTCATAACGTTATCTGCTCCACCACCATTTGTAAGTTCAAGTGATATTCCTTCTTTTTCATAAAATCCATTAGATATTGCTGCATAAAGTGGTGCATAAAAGACAGAGTGAGTTACTTCATTTAATCTTACAGTTTGAATTTGTTTATTTTCCTCATTTTCTGCAACATTTGTTTTAGTAGCAGAGTTTTGTTTTGAAATTATAACCCCTGTTATTGCAGTAACAAGCGCAACTAAAGCGGTTATTAATGTTATTATAACTTTCTTCATATTTTTTCGTATGATTAAATCATACTCTCCTTAATTTATATTTAGGTTTTTGGTTTTACCTATAAACCATTTTTTATTTTTTTGCTTTTGTTATTTTATAATTTTTCTGCGTAGTATTTCTATTCCCTCGTACATTAAAGCTGCTACTATTCCTAATATAATTACACTAGTCATTACTAAGTCTAGTTTAAATACTTGACCTCCGTAGACAATTAAGTATCCAAGACCACCTTTTGATACTAAGAATTCTCCTGATATGACTCCTACTAATGACAATCCTATATTTACTTTTAAAGTATTAAATAAAGTTGATATATTAGCAGGTATAACAACTTTAGTCAGTATTTGAAATTTATTTGCATTAAAAGTTTTTGCCATTTTTATTTTTTCTTTATCTGTATTTATTAATCCATTTAATATATCTAGTATTGTTACAATTAGTGAGATTGCAACAGCCATAACAATTATAGCAGGCATTCCCGCTCCAACCCAAACTATTATTATTGGTCCTAACGCAACTTTTGGCAAACTATTTAATACTACTAAGTATGGTTCTGCTACTTTTGATATAAATGGCGACCACCATAGAATAATTGCAATAATTACTCCTAAAATTGTTCCTAAAGAAAATCCCGCTAGTGTTTCTGTTAGAGTTATTTTTAAATGTTTTAATAAATCATTATTTGACAGATTCATAAATGTTTTTACTATTCTAGATGGTTGGCTAGTTATAAAACTATCAATAACTCCAGCATTTGCTAAGATTTCCCAAACTATTATAAAAATAACTAATATTGATATCTGTGTAATTAGTACAGCAATTTTATTATTTCTTACTTTTCTTAAATATTTTTTTCTATTAGTAGAAATTTCTTTGTTATTTGCTTTAATTTCTATTTTATCTTTTTTCTGTTTCTGCTGCTTTGTCATATTCTTCTAGCTCCTTCCACATTGTGTTGAAATATTGACTGAATTTAGGACTTTCTCTACAATTTAAAGGCGTTCTATTTGGATTTTCAAATTCAATAGAATAAATATTTTTTACTGTTGCTGGTCTTTGACTTAATACAACTACTCTATCTGACATACTTATAGCTTCTGGTATAAGTCAAATTAGACAGTAATGACTTAAAAAAATAATTTTATATTAAAAATTACATATTGTTTAACT
>CANQLM010000017.1 GCA_947624735.1 uncultured Clostridia bacterium
AACTTAATAAAAAAGCAATATAACTTGTAATTCACTAGTATAAGTGCTTTTACAAATTATATTGCTTTTATTTTTTTTACAGAATTGTAATGTATTTTTATCTTTAATTTATTGATAAAGTATTGATATTATGATATATTTTGATATATCAATTTTTATTAAGTTTTTTCCTTAATAATACAATAAACCTTTATTTTTATCCAAATTTATCTTTTGAAATTTTTTATTCTGTAATCAAATGGTTATTTGCTTGTTGAACCAAATCCGCCAGTTCTATCGCCTTCAGCTTTGTCTCCATCTGCTACTAAGAATTTCTCAAATATAGCTTGTCCAATGCATTCTCCCTTTTTTATTTCAGTATCTTCATCTTTAATGTTGTAGAATGCAAACATTATATGTCCATCATTGTCTGGATTTCCATAATAATCTGCATCAACTACTCCAATACTATTTGCCAATATTAGTCCTTTCTTTTTTGGATTAGAACTTCTATTGCATAGTTTTAAATATTCATCTTCTTGCATATATGCTTTAAGTCCTGTTTTTATTAATGTTGGTGCCATTCCTTTTTTGAAACTTGGAATTACACAGTCTTCTGCTGCTTCTATATCATATCCTGCTGAATATTTTGTTTTTCTTACAGGTAAATTTATTCCTTTGTCTTCAAATCCTTTTGCTATTTCAAAACCTCTTATTTTTTCCATAAATCCTCCTTAAATTACTTTATTTATTAGTTTTATATATAGCAAATTTTATAACATAAAAATATATTTGTAAAGTCTTATTGTTATAACAATTATGTCAATACTTGCATACTATACTATATAAAATATTTATATAGAGGTGCCTAAATGCTTAGTTTAAATAATTTACCATTAAATCATACTGGCAATATAAAAGAAATTAAATGTTCTCGGAATTTTAGAAAGAAGATTATTAGATTTAGGTTTAGTAAAAGATACTCCAATAACTCCAATTTTTCGTTCGCCTTTAGGTGACCCTACTGCTTATGAATTCAGGGGTAGTATTATTGCCATTAGAAATGATGAAGCAAAACAAATTTATCTAAAAAAATAAGATTCACATTAGAAAATGTGAATCTATTAATAAATTATTTAATGTTGTATAGTGTTTTAGTAAAAATTAACTTTTATTTATGAAATTTTTTAGATTAAATTATACTGCAATTACTGGGCGAAACGTAACAGTACCATTTGGATCACCACTACTTCCACCTAAGGCAAAAATTCCTGCATATGTTCCATCTCCACAATTACTACCACGTATTGCAAATGGTAAAGCGCAATTATCTATTAATGCGTAATCTCCATTGTAATATCCTGTTCCTAATTGACTTGCACCTGTAACAGATTTCATCCAGCTATAATCTCCTACATTTAAGCCTTCACTAGCAATAGTCACTTTTCCATAATAAGAGTATTCTACTCCTATAGTTTCATACATTGCATCTCCTAGTTTGTTTTTCATTAAATTGTATTTTTTATCTGTTATATTTTTTCTTGTTTGATTTCCTTCTGTTCCCGCATCCCATATTGTATAATTTCTATAAGTTTCATTTACATTTGTTACTGTTCTTTCTTCTGTGTCTACTTCATATTTATCCCAATATTTTGCATATGTTGTATTTAGCTCTCTTCCATCAGTAAATGCATATTTTCCATAAAGCTTTAAATTTTGGTCTAAATTATTATAGTATGCTGCTGCCCATTCCCAGCCTCCTCCACACATATCATATATTCCAGTTACATTTCCTGTGGTGCTTTGACTTTTATTTGCTTTATAATCTTTTCCCCCTGCAAAAAAATTGTATATTACTATATTTTCACTTGAACTTGTCTCTACTTTACTATTTACTGTTGGTACTATTCCATATTGTGATGATGATAAATATGCTACTATTCCCCATTCCATATTTTTCATTAAATGTGTGTCTATCTCATTTTCATTCAATCCATATTCATTTCCACTATTCTTCATATTATAACAATTAATAAATGAATTTCCTACACTTATATATCTCCATGTTTCTACATTTGGTAATACTGTTACTGTTTTATTGGTTGCATCATCATTTCCTGTGCTTTTTTCTCCTCTATTCATACTCGCTTCAAATTTTGCTACCCATATTCCTGTTAATTCTTTCCCTCCAAAATTAAATCCTGGATGTACTATCATTGGTGTTGGTTGGCCTACCTTTTCTAACATTTCATTTACATTATAACTTGTCTCATAACTATTTTCTTCAAAGTCTCTATTACTTGTTCCATTTAAAAATACTACATTTGTTATTTTTTGTGTTGTTCCTTCTTTTTGGTCTGACGTTGTATGGTACTTATTTATGCTATATGCATATCTTGGGATCCATACAAACATACTTCCTAAATCTGCTTCCTCTACCACTGTGCTTCCATCTTCTTTATAGTTTTCTTTTTGTGATGTTTTATACTTTCCATCACTTAGCATTACATTTGCCCACTTCATTGTTCCTTCACTGTAATCATACCATTCTTCATCATTCTCATTTGTTATTACCCATTTTCCTTTTGTTTCATCATATTTTATTGGTATCATTCCTGCTTCGGCTAAATTTGGTTTATTCACTTCTACTTTTCTTTTTTCTTCTATTTTATTGCCTATTCCGTCTAACTGTCTTTCAAAGCTGCTTAAACTATTATTTTCTTGTTCTTGTGCCTCTTTATACTTTTCTACTGCTTTTTTTGCTTGTTTCAATAATCCATTATCTCCTAATGCTATATTTAGTGTTATTCCTGCTAATATTAGCATTATTACTATGGTTACTACTAGCGCTACTAATGTTATACCCTTTTCTTTTAAACTCTTCATTTGATTTTCCTCATTTTTTTTATTATTTCTTTTAGTATTTCCTTTATTTTTTGCTATTATTCTTTTGTTTTTTCACTTTCATTTTAGCAATATTAAGGTATTAAGTCAATATACTTTACGTTATCATTTCTTGTTTATTATGTTATTTTTATTAATGAAAAAACTTAATAAAAAAGCAATAAATCTTATAACTAGCTTTAATTAAGCTAAATTATAAGATTTATTTCTTTTATTTTTTTACAAAATTGTAATATATTTTTATACTTAAGTTATTGTTAAAGTATTGATATTATGATATATTTTTAATATCTTAATTTTTATTAAGTTTTTTCATTAATAATATTTTTCTAATATTATTTTTTTAATTCTTTTTCTGCCTCTTTATAATCTGGCATATATTTTTCTACCATAGCCCAGAATTTTTTAGAATGATTCATATATTTTAAATGACAAGTTTCGTGTAGTACTACATATTCTAATGCTTTTCTGCTATACATCATTAAATTTTGATTTATTGTAATTTTTCTATTTGATGAGCAACTTCCCCATACTGATTTTACTTTTCTTATTCTATATTCTTCAGGTGCTAAGCCTACCATTTTTCTAACTTTTTCAAAGGCCTGTTCTACTTCTTTTTCTGCAATCATATAGTACATTTTATCAATTAATTTTTTGATTTGTTCTGTGTTGTCTTGGTTTGCATATCTTAATGGTAATATTACTACTATTTTTCCATCTTCTACATTAAGGTTAGCTGTATTTATATCTTTATAATATGTATATAAATAGTAGCTTTCGCCTAATATTTGAAATCTTTCTCCATCTGCATATTCTTTTGCTTTTCTAGGAGAAACTTGATATTCTTCTAATTTACGCATTATCCAATCTCTTTTTTCTTCTACGATAGATTGAATTTGATTTTCTGTTGCATACCATGGTGCTTTTATTACAACTTCACCGTTTTGTATTGATATATAAAAGTTCTTAACTTTTGCTTTACTTACTGTATATGCTATTGTTTTATTTTGATATTTAATATGTTTCATAATTAATATCTCCTTTCGTGCTTTAATGCTAGCTTTTCGTGAAGTTATAATATTTTTATTTTCGTATGTTTGTTCTTAAAACTTCTGTTCGATTTTTATTTTATATTTTTATATTTAATTTGTCAATACATTTTATAAAATTTTTTTAATTTTTTTATATTTAATTTTATAATCCTCAATTGCCTAGAAATTTATACTTTTTTATTTAATCGCTTTTTATCTGTTATTAAGTACAAGTATTCTTCATAGAATTTTTTAGGAGGTTTTGATTTATGGGACTTACTAATTCATCAACTGGAAGTAATTTAAATTCGTCTACTGGCTTTGTGATTGGATGTGATTATAAAATAACTTTAGCTGGAAATCCAAATACCGGAAAATCTACTGTTTTTAATAATTTAACAGGTATGCATCAACATACTGGAAATTGGACTGGAAAAACTGTTGAAAATGCTGCTGGTATTTGCAATTATAAAAATAAGAAATATTTATTTGTTGATATTCCCCGGTACATATTCACTTATGGCTGATTCTGAAGAAGAAAAAATTGCAAGGGATTACATTTCTTCTGGAATTGCAGATGTTACAGTTGTTATAGTTGATGCTACTAGATTAGAAAGAAATTTAAATTTGGTGTACCAAATAATGAATTTAACTGACAATGTAATTGTATGTGTTAATCTTTTAGATGAAGCTACAAAAAAAGGAATTACAGTTAATATTAAAAAACTTTCAGAAGAGTTAGGTGTTCCAGTTGTTGGAACTATTGCAAGAAAAAAGTCCACTTTATTAAATCTTCTTAAAACTATTAATATGGTTTGCACAGGAAAATTAGTTTGCATTCCTAATAAAATAAATTTTACTGATAATCAAGATGATAATACTAAGGCAATTTTTGAAAAGGCTCATGAAATAACTGAAAAAGTATGTTCTTTTTCTGATACTAACTATAATGAAAGAGATAAAAAAATAGATAAAATACTAACTTCTAAAAAATTTGGCATTCCTATAATGATACTCTTCTTTTGTCTAATATTTTGGATTACTATTGTTGGAGCTAATTATCCATCACAACTGCTTTCTAAATTTTTTAGTTTTATAGAACCATATATTGCGGGATTTTTGCTATTCTTAAGAGTTCCAAGTTGGCTGTTTTCTCTTCTTATGGATGGAGTTTATACTACAGTTACTTGGATTGTTAGTGTTATGTTACCACCAATGGCAATATTTTTCCCATTATTTACGCTTTTAGAAGACTTAGGATATCTTCCTAGAATTGCTTTTAATTTAGATAAATGCTTTAAAAAATGTTGTAGTTCTGGAAAACAGGCTTTAACAATGTGTATGGGGTTTGGCTGTAATGCTGCTGGAGTAATTGGTTGCAGAATTATAAGTTCAAAAAGGGAAAGATTAATAGCAATTCTTACAAATTGCTTTGTTCCGTGCAATGGCAGATTTCCTTTTTTAATTACTGTTGCTACTATTTTCTTTAGCGGTGCAATAAGTTCAGGACAAAGTTTTAAAAGTAGCTTGATTTCTACTTTAATTGTTTTTGTAGTAATTTTAATAGGAATTGCTTTTACATTTTTAATATCTAAACTTTTATCTAAGACTTTACTTAAAGGTGTGACAGAGGGTGCAATTTTAGAGCTTCCACCTTATAGAAAGCCTCAAATTGGAAGGATTTTAGTAAGCTCTATTGTTGATAGAACACTTTTCGTTTTAGGAAGAGCTTTAAGTGTTGCTGTTCCTGCAGGGGTTGTAATTTGGGTATTATCTAATATAAATATCGGTGGGCTTAGTCTTCTTAACTACATTGCAAATTTCTTTGACCCATTTGCAAAACTTATGGGCTTAGATGGCTACATTTTAACGGCTTTTATACTTGGTCTTCCTGCTAATGAAATTGTACTTCCAATTATTCTTATGTGTTACACAAAAGCTGGAACCTTGGTTAATATGGAAAATATTCAAAGTATCTTTACTATATTATCACAGAATGGTTGGACTATTATTACCGCTATAAATGTAATGCTATTTTCACTCCTTCACTTTCCTTGTGGCACTACCTTACTTACAATTAAAAAGGAAACTGGTAGTTTAAAATGGACCGCACTTTCATTTTTAATTCCAACTGTTTGTGGAATTGTGGTTTGTATGATTACTAATTTAGTCTACAATATAATAATATGATAAAAAGCCATTAAAAAATGGCTTTTATATTATTTTTTTCCTATTAAATAATATTCTTTTACGTCTGTTACCTTGCAGTTTGCATTAGAAAATAAAGAAAAAAATGGTAAAAAATGTTTAATTAGATATTGAATTTTATTTGCTTTTTTGTTAAAATATGTAAATATTACAGGAGACTATTATGATTAATATGTATATAGATGAATCTGGTAGTATTCATCCAACTTCACAAAAACTAAATAGATACTTTATTATTGGAATAGTAATACCAAAAGATTCAAAAAGATTAAAAAGAGTTTATAAAACTTTTATAAGAAATAATTTAAATACTTTAAAAGAACTAGATGTAGAAGGAAAAATGTTTAATAAAGAAGGTAAATTTATTGAATTAAAAGGATGTTCAATGAATAAGCCCATGAAATTAAAATTTATTAATTTCTTTTGTCAAAACAATTTATTAGAAGTACGTTATATTATTTTAGATAATAATTTGTTAGAGGAACGATTTATTAAAAATAAAGCTAGAACATTTAACTATCTACTAAAAATATTTTTAATTAACTCAATAAAGAGCAAGTACATAAAAGATAAAGAAATATTTTTGCAAATTGATGAAAGAAATGTAAAAACTGATTCTAAATATTCTCTAGAAGATTATCTAAATCAAGAATTATTATTAAATGATAATTTAATAGATAATGTACAAGTACAGTATTTCGATTCATCTAAAAATTGTTTCATACAAATTGCTGATGTTTTTTCAAATATAATGTATTCAAATTTAATTACAATAGGAAGCTATGAAAAAGAATTGCAGACTCTAAAACAAAATGGTTATATATTGCCACCTTTTATTTTTCCACAAGAAATATTTCAAAATAAGATTAAAAACTTATAAATTGCATATAATATAAAAGAATTGATGTAACAGTAAATCTAAGCAAGATTCCATTATCTCGGTAAGTGCTATATATTAGCATAATCCCTTAGTAATTACATCAATTCCATTTTACGTAAATTTTTAATTTTTTTTTAATATCTATTGACTTTAAAGCTCTAAAATGTTAAACTAAAAATAGTTAAACAGTAAGTCCTTTTTTGTATGCCATAATCCAGGTAAGTGCTATGTGTTAGCATCATACTTAAGGCAATTTAACTTTTTTTTATTTTACCACTATATGTGGTATTTTTTTGCTTTTATATTATTTCTCCCACTAAATCATATTTACTTATGTCAGTTACTTTACAATTAACAAATGTATTAATTTCCGCTTCTCCTTTTAAATAAATGTATCCATCAATTTCTGGCACATCCATATAAGTTCTTCCTACAAAATATAATTCATTATTGTCAGTTACAATAGCATCTTCAATTAGTACTTTAAATTCTTTTCCAATAAATTTCTTTAAGTTGTCTTTTGAAATTTCTTGTTGCATACACATTATTTTATTGTATCTTGCTTTTTTGGTTGATGGATGAACTTGATTTTTCATTAATGCTGCTCCTGTGCCTTCTTCTTTAGAATATGTAAAGCATCCAAGTTTGTCGAATTTAGCCCATTTAACAAACTCATATAATTCTTCAAAGTCTTTTTCTGTTTCTCCTGGAAAGCCAACCATAAGTGTACTTCTAATAATTATTTCTGGAATTTCTTTTCTTAATTTTGTAATTAATTCTTTTGTACTCTTTTTAGTAGTTTTTCTATTCATCTTTTTTAAAATGTTATCTGAAATATGTTGCATTGGAATATCTAAATATTTGCATATTTTACTATTTGTTTTAATTTCTTGTATTAATTCATTAGTTATTGACTCTGGATATGAGTATAGAAATCTAATCCACTCTACACCCTTTATTTTACTTATTTTATGTAAAAGTTCTGCTAATTTAGGTTCTCCATACAAGTCTACTCCATATTTTGTTGTATCTTGTGCAATTATTATAAATTCTCTTATTCCCTTTTTTACTAATGATTTAACTTCATTTAAAATATCTTCTTCTTTTCTACTTGTAAACCTTCCTCTAATATATGGTATTGCACAAAATGTGCAAAAATTGTTACAGCCTTCTGCTATTCTTATATATGCGTAATTAGGTCCAGTTGTAATTGTTCTATTTAAAAAGTCTAAATTATTCTTATTTTGTTTTTGCACCTCTTTTTTATTTTCTATTAATTTTTCTTTTTGAGTTTTATTCTTAATCAATTTTTCTATTTGTTTCCAAAAACTTTCATATTCGCTAAACTTAATAAATAAATCAACTTCTGGCATTTCTTTTATTAATTCATTTTTGTATCTTTCTATTAAGCATCCTGTTACTATTAAAAATTTGCAGTTTTTCTTTTTGTATTCTGCCATTTCTAATATTGTGTTTATTGCTTCTTCTTTAGCAGATTCAATAAAGCCACAAGTATTTATAATTATAATATTAGCTTCTTCTGCATTATTTACTATTTCAAAGTTTTTATCTTTAAAAAGTCCTATCATCATTTCTGTATCTACTAAATTTTTACTGCATCCAAGTGATATAAATCCTACCTTCATTTTTACATATCCTTTTTTATTTAGATTTTCCAAGTATTGAGTTTAATCTATCTACTCCTCTTACTAGTTTGTCATAAGTATTTTTATCAATATTACTTGTATCTAATCCATAATCAGCAATCTCAGCTTTCATATCAAGAATTTTGAATCTATCTTCTTTATATTCTGAACCTTTATCAAACATATATACTGGTGTATAATCTACTTTATAAAGAGTTGCCTTTCCTTCTTTATCAACATATATTTGAATATTTAAAATTAGTTCTAAATTGGCATTTTCAATTGTAAAATCTGATGTATAATCTCCTATTGAATAAGCTACAAAACAATCTTTAAAATCTTTGTTTTGCATAACTTCCATTTTTTGTACTGCTGATGGATGTGCTCCAATTATTATATCTGCACCTTCATTTATTAAAAATCTTGCTTGTTCTTCTTGAGCCTTGCTTATTTCATTTGTGTTTACATTTCCCCAATGCATCATAACTATTGTCATTGCAGAATTTTGTTCTGCATAGCTTAAGTCTTGTTTTGCTAATTCTTCGCTATATATATTTACGCCTGTCTTTTTGTTGTCATATGTATATGCTAATATTGCTATCTTTACACCTTTTATTTCAATTATTTTCACTCTATTTTCAGGAGTGTCTTCATATTTTCCAACGGTTTCAATTCCTATTTCTTCTAGATAATTTTTTGTTCTGTTTAGTCCATCTAATCCATAATCTAATGCATGATTATGTGCTAAACTTACAAAGCTAACTCCACTTTGCTTTACTGCGTCTGCAAAACTTTTTGTCTCCTCTGTTATTGTAGTTTCATAAGTTCCAATAACAAAGTCTGAGTCTTTAAAATATTTAGCTATATCTGTGAAAATATTATTATAATCTTTTCCATAATTTTTTAAGTTGTTACCACATAATATATCTCCAACTGCTGCTAATCTAATTATTTGACCAGTTTTGTAATCATTTAAACTTTCCATCTGTGCAGAAGTTGATGTATAAATATCTTCTATTTGTGCTTCTATTCTTGCTTTTTCCTCTGCTATTTTTGCATTTGTTCTTGCTTTTAAAATTTGCATAGTTAAAATGCAAATTAGAATTATTACAAGAAAAATTATACATACTGTTACAAATGTTTTAGTGCTCATTGTTTCAACAAATATATTATTTTTTCTTCTAGTTCTTGCTCTTCTATTTGGCATTACAGCTTTTTTCCTTTCGTTTCACTTTTTTAGTCTGATAATTCTTTAAGTTTATTTATCGTATATTTATAGTCTTTTGCTTTTATTAGTGATGTTCCAACTACTGCTATATCTACTCCTGCTTGGCTTAATTCTTTTATATTATCCAAATTAATTCCACCATCTGCTTCTATTTCTGTGTCTAAGTTATTTTCAGTAATGTACTTTTTTAACTGTTTTATTTTTTCTATAGTCCCTGGAATTAATGCTTGTCCACCTTTTCCCGGCTCTACTGTCATTACTAATACTGTGTGTATAAATGGAAGATATTCATAAACATCTTCTACTTTTGTTCCTGGTTTTATTGAGATTCCTACTTTTGAAAATTGTTTTATATAATTTATTAGTTCCATTACTTCTTCTTTATTTTTAACTACTTCTAAATGAAATGTTATACATCTTGGTTCGTTTGGTGAGAATATATCTACATATTTTTTTACGTCTTTTACCATTAGATGTATGTCTAGTGGAATATTGGTTATATTTTTTAAATGGTCTGAATACATTTTCATTCTTTCTGTTGTGTTATTTTCTACAAATTCACCATCCATAACATCAATATGATAGTAATCTGTATGTGCTAGTTCTAGTCTATAAAATGTATGTGCTGATTCTTCTTCTTTTACACTTAAAATAGATGTTGATATTTCCATTTAATTACTCCTTTTTCTTTCATACCTTTTTATTATAGCATAAATCGACTAATTTTAAAATACTTCCTATATGATTTATTTATTAAATCATAAGGAAGTATTTTTTACTTAAAAATAATTGCTTCAATTTCTTCGTTTTACACAAAATTTATGACATTCCAAAAACGTAATATAAATTTTCTAAGTGAGGCTAAACCGCAAGCACTGGGCGGAACGCACGATTGCTAATCGGACCGCCAGCAACGTCACACAATGCAAAGACACCAGCACCGGTTCCATTGCCCCAATCGCGCCCACGTGCCACGAAAGGTAGAGCACAATTGCCCACAAACGCGCTATCTCCATTATAATATCCTGTTCCTGATTTAGATGTTCCTGTAAGGCTAGTCATCCATTGATAGCTTCCTACTGCTTGAGTTCCATTTTCTTCTGTTGTTTTTCCATAGTATGAGTATCCTGTTCCTATCGTCTCATACATTGCATCTCCTAATTTATTTTTCATTAGATTATACTTTTTATCTGTTATTCTTTTTCTTGCTTCATTACCTTCTGCTCCTGCATCATATATTTCATAATTTCTATATATTGTTCCTTTTAATGTTACTTTTCTTTCTTCTGCATCTACTTCATATTTGTCCCAATATTTTGCATATATTGTATTTAGTTCTCTTTCGTTTGTAAATGCATCTTTTCCATAAGTTTTTAAGTATTGGTCCAAGTTATCATAGTATGCTGCTACATATTCCCAGCCTCCTCCGCACATATCATATATTCCTGTTATATTTCCTGTTGTGCTTTGGCTTTTATTTGCTTTATAATCTTTTCCTCCTACATAGCTATGCAATATTGTTGTGCTTCCGCTTGCTGTAGATTCTAATTTATTATTTATTGTTGGTACTACTCCATATTGTGAGGCTGATAAGTATACTGTTGCTCCCCATTCTATATTTTTTATTAAATGTGTGTCTATTTCATTTTCATTTATTCCATATTCATTTCCACTATTTTTCATATTATAGCAATTCATAAATGAACTTCCTACGCTTATATATCTCCATGTTTCTACATTTGGTAATACTGTTACTGTTTTATTGGTTACATCATCACTTCCTGTGCTTGCTTCTCCTCTATTCATACTTGCTTCAAATTTTGCCACCCATATTCCTGTTAATTCTTTTCCTCCAAAATTAAACCCTGGATGTACTATCATTGGTGTTGATTGACCCACCTTTCCTAACATCTCATTCACACTATAAGTTCTACTATAACTATTTCCTTCAAAGTCTCTATTACTTGTTCCTTCTAAAAATACTACATTGGTTATTTCTTGTGTTTTCCCTTCTGTTTGGTTTGATGCTGTATGATACTTATTTATACTATATGCATAGCGTGGCACCCATACAAACATACTTCCTAAGTCACTTTCTTCTACTACTGTACTTCCATCTTCTTTATAACTTGCTTTTTGTGATGTTTTATATTTTCCATCGCTTAGCATTACATTTGCCCACTTCATTGTGCCTTCACTGTAATCATACCATTCTTTATCATTCTCATTCGTTATTACCCATTTTCCTTTTGCTTCGTCATATTTTATTGGTATCATTCCTGATTCGGCTAGCCTTGGTTTGTTTACTCTTATTCTTCCATCTTTATCTGTTTTACTATTTATTTCTCCTAATATATCATCTAATTCACTTAATGTACTATTCTCTTTTCCTTGTGCCTCTTTATACTTTTCTACCGCACTTTTTGCTTGTTTAAATAAGCCATTATCTCCTATTGCTATGTTTATTGTTACCCCTGCTAATATTAGCATTATTACTATCGTTACTACTAATGCTACTAATGTTATTCCCTTTTCCTTTAAATTTTTCATTTGATTTTACCTCTTTCTTATATTATGTTAAGTTTTATTAATGAAAAAACTTAATAAAAAAGTAGTAATCCTTTAAATAGGCTATTTAATGTTTTTATTTAAAGATTACTACTTTTTATTTTTTACAAAAATGTAATATATTTTTATTTCTAAATTATTGCTAAATTACTGTCACTATGGTATATTTTTAATATCTTAATTTTTATTAAGTTTTTTCATTAATTAAATTTTAACTATATATAATTTTATATCTACTAAAAACTAAGTTAGGAAAAGTTGGAAAGCTAAAAAATACTGCAAGATTTCATTTTTTGAATTCTTACAGTATTACTTATTTTGATACCTTTAACGTAGATATCTACAACTCGTCATTGACTCTCTTGACGATTCATATACTTTAGACTTTTATTGTTTTCTTTTTCTAACTGCTTCAAACTCTTTTCGGGTGTAGGTAAGTCTTCTGGCATAGTTCCACCATTTTTAGCAATTACTTCTCTTATATTTTTACCAATATGATAATGTGTTTTATTAGCTTCTTTTTCAGTCTTGATATTATCTTTTTTTAATTTTTGCTCTGTTTGAGAAATTCTAAATAAATTTGCAATAAGTTCGTCACTTCCCATATTATCTAATATATCTTCTCTATATCTTAATCCTTTTCTTTTTGCAATATCATCAGCTGTCTCTCCATTATATAAACCTTTATATCCAAAATTATGAAATCTATCAAAATTTTTAACTCCTGCATCTTTAGCGGCCTGATTAAGTGAATAATTGCCTTTTCTTGTTAAGTTTCTTTGATAAAATCTCTTTTCATCTTCTGTTAATGAAGTATACTCTTTTTCGCTAATTTCTTGCTTTCTTGTTTGTACTGCAAAATATGTTTGTGCTAGAGCAATTACTTTTTTTCTACTATCTCCATTTTGTGCTATTAAATAGCAAGCATAACGAGTTAATTCATAATCCTTAATTTCAACTTCTGCATTATTAGCACGTTTTGACAACTTATTGATGTCAATAAAATGTTCAAACACACTAATACCACTATTTTTACAAGATATCTTAGCTTTATCAATTATTTTTTCAAAATTCTGCCAATTTGAATATTGTAAAACAGGCATAAGTTCTCTAGCATACCAAAACTCAACTCCATTTTCATCAATATGCTTAATATCTTCAAATGTTTTATTCTTTTTCTCTATTTTTCTCAATAATATCATCTCCTTTTTAACGTATTTTTATATTTATAATTATAGAACATTTGTTTGTAATTGTCAATAATATTTTTAAAATTTTATATTATTAAAAGTATAATTCTATATTTATCGTCATTTGTATAAAAGGACTTTGTCAATACTTTAATATCCAATTCAATTACAATTGTTTCTAATTTCTTCTCATTATTTTTATTAAGTAATCTTTGTAGTGTATAATTTTTTGTTAGAGGTACACAAAGATGAGTAAATTATATGATAAATATTTATACTTAAAAAATTTGGATAATACAAAAATTTATTTAATAAAGAGTGGTATATTTTATGTTGCTCTTGAAGATGACGCTTTAGAACTTGCTGAAAAATTTAATTTCAAGCTAATAAATCTTAATGATAAAATAGTAAAATGTGGCTTTCCAGAGGCAAGACTTAATTATTACATTAATTTACTAAATATGCTAAATATAAAATATGAAGTTACAGCTTTAGATAATAATACTGTTCCGAAAAATTGTAATCTCTCATTAATAGATAATAAATCGTTTATTGAAAAAATAGCCTCACTAGATATGAATGATATTTCTTATAAAAAGTCTTTTGAAATATTAAGTTCATTAAATAATGAAGCAAAAGAAATAATCTTAAATCTCGATAATAAAGGAAAGTAATATATTTTTTATAGGAGTATAGAAATGAACAGTGCAAAAAAATCTGCAGGTAATTTAGTTATTTATCCTAAATATATGGATTTAATTTATTATTCTAATGATATAGTAAGGAAGTTTCCTAAAAGTGAGCAATTTGCTTTAGTTAAAGAAATAAAAAATTCTATGTATACAGGATTAAGATACATTATGTATGCAATTAAAGTATTTGATAAACAAGATAAACTAAAATATTTGAGGGAAGTTGATATTCAACTTTATCTTCTCAAAGTTCACATTAGACTTGCATACAAATACAAATATATATCTATGCAAAATTATCAAACTTGGAATAATATCATATCAGATATATGTAATTTATTAGGAGGTTGGATTAATTCATGCCTAAAAAGATAAGAAATTGCTTTGATAAAAAACTTACATTTGAGAATTTACTTAAAGCTCATTATAGAGCTAGAAAACATAAAATGTATAAAAAAGATATCATTAACTTTGAAATGAATTTAGAACATAACTTAATAAACCTTCAAAAGAAAATTTCAAATAATACTTACAGAATACGGAACTTATAGACAATTTAAAGTTTATGAACCAAAGGAAAGAGTCATAAAAGCTCTTCCCTATGTTGATAGAGTTGTGCATCAATGGTATGTTGAAGAATTTATAAAGCCATATATTATGCCTAGATTCATTACTACAACTTATGCCTGTCTTGAAAATCGTGGTACCCATAAAGCAGTAGAAACAGTAGAAAAATATTTAAGAATTTATAAAAGAAATTATGGTGATTTTTGGATTTTGAAATGTGATATTAAAAAATTCTTTTATAACATTGACCCTGAAATTCTTTTAAGAATTATTAAAAAATTTGTTAAAGATAAGAAACTTTATAATTTTACTAAACTTCTTATATATGATGGTAGAGAACCTAATGAGAAAGTTGGAATTCCTATTGGCAACTATACAAGTCAATATTTTGCTAATATTTACTTAAATGAACTGGACCAGTATGTAAAAAGAGAGCTTCATATAAAATATTATGTCAGATATATGGATGATTTTATTTTTTTATTAAAGACAAAAAACGAATGTATTGAATTAAAGAAAAAAGTATCTAATTTTCTTGAAAAAAACTTACATTTAGAATTAAATAATAAATCTCGATATTATCCATACAAAATGGGAGTTAATTTCTGTGGTTATAGGATTTTTACTACCCATAGATTATTACGAAACTCATCAAAAAAGAAAATATTTAGAAAAGTTAAAGCTTGGAACTATCTTTTTAGAAAAAATAAATTAGATTTATCTCATTCTTTACAAAGCCTATATTCATGGCTTGGTCATGCTTCTCATTGTAATTCGTATAAGCTTACAAAAAAAGTTCTAAATTCTTGTAATTTTATTTATAATGATTCTTATATGAAATATATTGAAAGTTCACTAATTAATGATATTGAAGAAAATAAATCTCATTAAAAAGTAAAAAATTTAAAGATAAAAAAGAAATTATGAATATTAAAGTATAACTTAATTCATAATTTCTTTTTATAATCTCGGATTTTCGACATTTTTCTACTAAAACAAGATTACTGTTAATGTGTTTATGGTATAGAAACTAAGCCTATACCAATGGAATTAGACTTCTTTGATACGAATCCAGTTGCGTATTATAAATTATTGTAATACTCTCGGCAATGTCCTTGAACAATTGCCCATCCGGGATAGAAACCTTAAAGAATCTTTGCGTATCTAAGTGAGGCTACACAACCAACACCGGGCGGAACCCATTATTGTTGTTCGGATTGCCATTGTTGTCATTCAAAGCAAACACTCCTGCACGAGTCGAGTCTCCCCAATTGCCTCCACGTTTCACGAAAGGTTGAGCACAACAGTCTAATCCCTTTTAAGCATATATTATGCTCTTTACATATTTTATTTTGATTTTTATTTTTTTGCAATACCTTTTTATAAATTTTTATATTACAATTTTTGAAAAAGGATATCAGAAATATCTGATATCCTTTTTCTAGTGAGAAAATTTGGATTTCTATTTGATTTATTTTCTATACTTTTTCAGTATAATTTTCTTAATATTTTTTCAAAAAAGGGAAAATGGGAACAGGGAATTTTCAAAGTGAGGCTACACAACCAACACCGGGCGGAACCCATCATTGTAGTTCGGACCGCCAACGTAGTTAACCAAAGCAAACACTCCTGCACGAGTCGAGTCTCCCCAATTGCCTCCACGTGGCACGAAAGGTCGAGCACAGTTGCCTATTAGTGTAAGGTCTCCATTATAATATCCTAAGCCCCAACTTGCTGCATCTGCAGTTTTCTTATCTTTCTGTATCCAATTCCACGTTGTATTATTTGTAAATACTCCATAGTATGAGTAATCGTTTATTACTTCATATAGTCCATCTCCTATCCTATATGTTCCATCTGCTTTTTTTCTCATTAAGTCATATTTTTCTTTTGTTACTTCTATTCTTTTTTGGTTTGCTTGTACTGAACCATCATTTTTCCAAATATCTGTATTTCTCCATATATTGTTACTAAATTTTACTTTTTTCTCTTCTTCTCCTACTTCATATTTATCCCAATATTTTGAATATGTTTCTACTAACTCTATTCCTTTACCTGATGTCTCTTTAAATGAATTTAGTCCATATACTTTTAAATTTTGGTCTAAATTATCATAATATGCTGCTACTCTTTCCCAGTTTCCTCCACACATATCATATATTCCTGTTACATTTTTTGTTGTACTTTGACTTACATTGTTTATATAATCCTTTCCTCCGGCATATTCATGATATACATCTGTTGAGCCTTCTCTTTGTCCACTACTGTTTATTGTAGGTGTACTTCCATATTGTGATACTGCTAAATAACTTGCTACTCCCCACTCTATATTTTTCATTAGATGTGTGTCTACTTGTGTGCCTGATATTCC
>CANQLM010000018.1 GCA_947624735.1 uncultured Clostridia bacterium
ACTGAACTACCGGGCCATAAATGGTGGTCGCTATAGGGCTCGAACCTATGACCCCCTGCTTGTAAGGCAGATGCTCTCCCAGCTGAGCTAAGCGACCATTTATCTATCTCTGACTTATTAAGTATACTAAATTATATCTAAAATGTCAACTATTTTAAAAATATTTTTCAAAAAATAATCTTTTAACAAAAAACTTTTATATTTTTATTTTACCTATTTCAATAATGTTGTCTTCTATGCTTCCTTCTATAAAAATTTCATTTTACACCTCCTACGTATATTTTTGCGCAAAAAAATGTATACCATTTGTATGGTATACCACACAAGTGGTGCGTTTGCCTTGTCCTGTCCTTTGTACGGTAACAATCCAAACGCAATATTTCGCCTACGATTCCAAAGGTATCAGGCGAAATATTTATTTAATTTTCATACTCTAATACGCTTACTTTGAATTTTTATTTTCTTTGTACTATCTTTTTTCAGCGTTCAGAGCTACTTTAAATATAAAAGTGGGCGAAATCCGATGATGTAGTTGCTACCGGCCGTAAAGCCACTGCTACGACTAGCTGTGCAGTAGTCGCTACTGTAGTAGAAACCACCTCGAAAAACACAAGGGCACTCGTAGCTAAGGTAATTAATAGTGTACGTAGAATACTCTGTTGTCCACTCTTTTACATTTCCTGCCATATCAAATATATGACATACTTCATCGCCTGTATCTCCTGTGTTTTTAAATGTATCTTTATTTCCATTTGTTTCACAAGTTTCATTTGCATAATTGCTATGTCCCATTTTTTGTATATACACAATTGCTGTATCCCATGCATAACTATTTACTAAATCACTTTCTACATAACTTGATTCATTCCCATTACTATACATATTTCTACATACTATCGAACTATCTTCTTGTGTTATATATCTCCATAAATCTCCGGCTTTAATAGATGTTTCACTACCATTTGTATGAACTGTGTCATCACTATCTTGTTTTGTTGGTTTTATTGCAGGCTTTTGATTTGTCATTATATGTGTTATTCCATTACCGTCAGAACCATAACTTTCTTTCGGAGCATCTCCACTTCCAAAACTTGCTTCATATCTTGCTATATAATATCCATGATTTGTTTCTACACTTGTTACAAATCCTGCTAAATCTTTCGCTCCTGCTCCTCCATTTGGTCTTCCTTCTTTACTTGTATCTTCATAAAAATTACTATCAATTTTAGTTGAATCTGATCTTTCTGAACGATTTGCTCCTGATTGCTTTAATATTTCTTTTCCGTTTTGAGTACTATTAGCAAATTCATATCTGCCTAGTGTTATTTCTACTTTACTTCCATCATTTCTGGTAATTAATCCTGTCCCATTTCCGTCATTATTTCCGTTTATATTGCTTACTGGTATCCATACGAATTGATTTTTATCTGCATCTTCTATTACTATTCCGTCTTCTACTGTTTCTCCTTCTACTACTTTAAATGTTCCTGGTACTGTTACTGGATTTCCTAATTTGTCTTCTGCTTTTATTGTTTCATGGTCAGTTGTTGTTACTGTCGTTACTAATGGTTTTCCATTTGGTCCTTCGCCTTCTTTTGGTGGGTTGGTTGGTGTTGTTGGTGTTGTTGGTGTTGCTATATTACTATATTGGTCTAATTCTCTATATAGATTTGTTAATAAGTCTTGTTCATTTGTCTGGGCTACCTTATATCTATCTGCTGCATTTTTTGCCCTCTGAAATAATCCATTTTCTGACAATGCTATATTTATTGTTACTCCTGCTAATATTAATAGTATTATTACTGTTACTACTAATGCTACTAGTGTGATTCCTTTTTCTTTTGAATTTTTCATTTGATTTTACCCCTTTCCTATGTTATGTTAATTTTATTAATGAAAAAACTTAATAAAAAAGTAGTAATCTCTTAAATATGCTATTTAAAGTATTTATTTTAAGATTACTACTTTTTATTTTTTTACAAAATTGTAATATATTTTTATTTATAAATTCTTGCTAAAGTATTAATGTTATGCTATATTTTTAATATATTAATTTTTATTAAGTTTTTTCCTTAATAAATTTTTTAATAAATAAGTTCTTATTATTTATTCAATATCTCTATCGCCTTTTGTAATTGTGTATCATTTTTTTCGTCCAAAGTTCCATTAAAGCTATAATCATCTACTACAATATCAGGTTCAATTCCTTTGCCATTTATTTCATTATGTTTTGGTGTAAAATATTGTTCTGTTGTAAGTTTAAGTCCGCTTCCATCTGTTAATTGATATAGTGTTTGAATTACACCTTTTCCAAAAGTTTTTTCTCCTACTATTTTAGCGTTACTAACCAAATCTTTTACTATTCCTGCTAGTATCTCAGATGCACTTGCTGAATATTCATTTGTAAGAAGTACAACATTCATATTAATTTTTTTGTCTCTAGTAGATTTAAATGTTTTTTCTTCGTTACCCTTATTACTTTCTATTAAAAGAGTTTCATTTTTATTTGTTAGTAAATCTGCTATTTCTAATGCTTCATCTACAATTCCACCACCATTAGACCTAACATCTATTATTAGTGATTTTGCTCCTTGTTCTACTAACTTATCATACTGAGATTCAAATTGGTCTGATACTTTAGTTCCATCAAAACTTGAAATATATATATATCCTATATTGTTCTCTAGCATTTGTGATGTAACTCTAATTATTTCAATGTTTTTCCTTTCTACGTCAAAACTTAAAGTCTCTTCTTTGTTATCTTCACTTGTTCTTTTTACTTTGATATTTACTTTTGTACCTATTTTTCCTTTTATTTTATCTGTTATTGTGTCATAGTCATCTCCATTGCAACTTACGCCATCAACTTCAGTAATTACATCTCCAGCTTTTAATCCGATTTCTCTTGCTGGTGAATTTTCTATTGTATCATATACAACTATTGCGTTCTTTTCAGTATCTAAAGTTATATATACGCCTATTCCAACATATTCTCCTACTGTATCTGAGTAATATTCATCCATTTCTTCTGGTGTATAATACTCACTGTATTTATCCTCTAATCCTGCTACATATCCTTTTATAGCGTATTCCATTAATTCTTCTTCATCTATTTCGCCAATAAAATCTTCACTAATCTTATTTTTTATTAATTCTAATTTTGTGCTTATTTTATCATCTTTAAAAGCACTTCCTAAAAGTGATGATGTACTTTTTTCATTTGTTCCACCATACATCCAAAGTGTTGTTATTAAAAATGTTATTAGAGCTGTTATTATTATTGTCATTAATATTTTAAAATTTTGTTTTACTTTCATTTTTGTTTCCTCTTACTAAAATATTTTAACCTTTTTTCATTTAATTACACTATAAAAAGATTATCAAAATTTAATGTAATTTTTTTACTGTCTTTATAATTATTTTTTATATTATCTTTATAAATATTTTTAGAATTGTCGTTATGATTATTCTTTACATAGTTTGATTAGATAAATACTTTCTAGGATCAACTGCTAACCCATTTTCTCTTACTTCAAAATGTGTATGTGGCCCTGTTGAATTTCCTGTTGAACCAACTTCCATAATTATATCTCCTTTGGTTACCACATCTCCTACACTTTTTAATAATTTACTTCCATGTCCATAAAGTGTTACAATTTTAATTCCTTCTTCATTTAATCCATGGTCTATCATAACCATATTACCATAGCCACCATTATTAAAAGCTGAGTAAATTATTACTCCATCTGCTGATGCATAAATTGGATCTCCCATATGACCACCAATATCAATTCCATCATGATTTTTAATTATTCCTTGAATTGGATGAAGTCTTGTTCCATATGATGAAGTAATGTAAGATGTTTCAAGTGTTGGCCACATCATTATTCCACCAGTATATTGAAGTTCATAAGTTGAACCATATATTGCATATTGAATCAAATTTTCAAGTTCTTCTTGCTGTTTTAAATACGCATCTATTTCTGAATTTAATTTTTGTTCACTTTCTGTCAAACTTAATTTATGATTTTCTACTATCGTTTTCGTATTATTTAGTACAACGGTTTGTTCCTCTGCTTGTGCTTTAATTATTTTCATACTAGCTTTATCTTCATTAAGCTGTCTTGCAATTTTTTCTATTTCTTTTTTCTGTTTGTCTATTTCATTTATTGACTTAGCATCATATTCTGCAATCTTTCTTATTACATAAT
The DNA here is from genome assembly GCA_947624735.1 of uncultured Clostridia bacterium. Lineage (GTDB taxonomy): Bacteria > Bacillota > Clostridia > TANB77 > CAG-508 > CAG-793. The sequence continues at coordinate 4,212 of CANQLM010000018.1, forward strand.
ATCTAGAAATAAAATCTATTACACTTTTAGAATTTAAAAGTACATCTAAATATGTCATACTACCACTTTTATATAACGCAACTAGTCTTTTTCTAAGCATTTCATCTTTAATATCATATTGTTCTTGAAGTAAATCTAATTTTGATTGTGTTTCATTAACTTGTTTTTGTAGTTCAGAATATTTAGCATTTACCTCGTCTAGTTTAGCTTGTTGCTCTGCTATTTTTTCTTCTAATGATTGTATTTGTATGATTGCAAAAGAAAGTTCTTCTTCAACATATTCTAACTGTTCTTTTGCATGATTTAAATTTTCTTCTACTTGTTTTTGTTGTTCTTGCAATGTAAGAACTCTATTATTTACTACGTTTTCAGTTGTTCCATTTTCTAATTGATTAACTTCATTAGTAATATTTTCTTCTTCAGCTAAAACTGTATTTGCAAAAAGGAAAATGATTAATATTACTAATACTAAGCTTATAACGTTATTAATAATCTTGTTTTTATTCATTCATTCTCCCTCTTTAACTTTTTGTTTTATGTATTTATCTTCTTTAAAATTTTTGTTTATAATATTTTTCCTCTTTAAAATTTCTGTTTTTATGTATTTTCCTTCTACATATTATTTTTATTCAAATATCTTAATTTAATACTTATTTTTTGAAGGACACAACAAAATTGTGTCCTTTTTTATAAAAAATATTTTTACGAGATTATAACATAATTTAGTGGGTCAACTCTACATCCTGAACTACTTCCACCAACTCTTACTTCAAAGTGTAAATGTGGTCCAGTTGTTATTCCTGTGTTTCCTGTAACTCCTATTTGCTGTCCTCTTTTTACAGTTTGTCCAACTGATACATATATTTGTGATAAATGTCCGTATGCTGTATATAATTGTCCTCTTGCACTATGCCATATCATTATAAAGTTTCCATATCCTGATACTACTCCAGCTGTAACAACTGTTCCTGATTCTGCTGCATATAGTGGTTGATAAGATACTCCTATGTCTATTGCTCCATGGTTTGTTGATGCTCCTGCTGTTGGTTGTCTTCTTGGTCCAAAGTATGATGTTATGTATCTATATCTTGCATATGCACTAGGAAGTGGCCATCCTAATGAACCTGCTGAATTATCTATACTTCCTTGTACTTGACTTGCACCATTATTCTTATTTTTATTTCTTTCAATTTCTGCTTGTATTTCTGCCTCGCCTTGTCTTATTGCTGCTTGATATTCTGAAATTTTTCTTTCTTTCGCTTTTTCTTCTTCAGAAAGTGATGCTATTTTACTTTCTTTTTGATTTTGCATTTCATTTAATTGTACACTTTTTGCATCTTTTTGTGCTTTTAAACTTCCTACTTCTGATTTTTCTACTTCTAATTCTCTTTTAATTTTTTCTAGTTCTTCTTTTTCACTTTTTATTTTTTCAATTAACTTATTGTCTGCATCAGCTATTCTCTCTAATGCATCAATAGAAGCTAACATATCAACATAAGATTTAGAACCTAATAAAACATCTAAATAAGTTAATCCACCATTTTTGTACATTGAAACTAATCTAGTTTTTAATAGTTCTTCTTTTTCTGTTAATTCTTCTTGCTTATCTTCAATTTCTGCCTCTTTTGTTGAAATAGAATTATTTAATTCAGTTAATTTTCCCTCTAATGCCATAATTTCATTATTAACAGCATTTAATTCTTCGTTAATTTTCTCTAATTCTGTTTTTTCTGTTTCTTTTTGTTGTGATATTTCGTTTTTCTCGTTTTGAATTCTTTCTTGTTCTTGTCTCATTCTGTCAATATCTGATTGAGTAACTGCTAGTGTAGAGTTAGCTATGTAAGTACCTATAAGCATTATTATCACCAAAGATGATATTATTTTGCTTTTCATATGTATCCTCCCTATTTTAAACTTTTAAATATTTTCTCATAGAAATTATACTTCCTACAATTCCTATGCCTGTGCCTAAAATAATGTAAACTAATAATAATTTTACAAATATATCTGAGAAATTATAAAGTGCTATACTCATCATTTGTACAACTGATGATGATAATATACTGTTAACTACTGAATTATAAGCTAGTCCAACTATTGCTAATGTTATAATTGCTGAAACTACTCCAATGATTATACCTTCAACCACAAATGGTCCTCTTATAAATCCATTAGTTGCACCTACATATTTCATTATTGATATTTCTTTTCTTCTTGCATATACAGTAAGTTTGATTGTATATGAAATTATAAATACTGATATAATTATTAATATTACTAAAAGTCCTAGTGTTGCCATTTGTATACCTTGTGCAACTGATGCAAGTGATGCTATTGTATCATTGCTTGCAGTAATTTCTTCTACTGCATCAATTTTAAGTATTTCCTCTTGAACTTCACTATTTAGTTTTAAATCTGTCAATGTTACAAAGTATGAATCTGGAAATGGATTATCAACATCATATCCTGCAATTATATCTTTTTGGTCTCCAAGTTGCTCTTTTACAGATGCTAAAGCATCTTCTTTAGAATAAAAAGTAACTTGGTTTACACCTTCTATTTGCCTGATTTTTGTTTCCATACCTGTAATTTCATCTGATGTAGCATCTTCTTTAATTACAACTCTCATTCCTTGTTGGCTCTCAACTTGCTTCATTACAAAGTTTATATTTTCACCTATAAGATAAAAGGCTCCAAATATAAACATTGTAGCACACATTATAATTATAGAAGCACTTGTCATTTTCTTTTGCTTTGCTACACTTCTAAAGCCTTCTCCAATTAAATATCCTATACTATTATATTTCACCGTCATACCCACCTTTTTCATCACGTACTATATTGCCTTTATCTATACGAATAACTCTTTTTTTCATTTGGTCAACAATGTCTTTTGCATGAGTTGCAACAACTACTGTTGTTCCTCTTAAATTTATATCATTAAGAATTCCCATAATGTCCCATGCTGTATTAGGGTCTAGGTTTCCAGTTGGCTCGTCTGCAATTAACATTGATGGGTTATTAACTATTGCTCTTGCTAGTGCTACTCTTTGTTGCTCTCCTCCTGAAAGTTCATTTGGATATACTTTTGCTTTATCTCCTAACCCTACTTGTGAAAGTACCATAGGAACTTGTCTTCTAATATGTTTTGGAGTTGCTCTTACTACATGCATTGCAAAAGCAACATTATCATAAACTGTTTTATCTGGAAGTAATCTAAAGTCTTGGAAAACTATTCCCATACTTCTTCTCAAGTATGGAATTCTGCTAGGTTTTAAAAATGTGGTATCTTTTCCATTTATTATTATGTTACCTGATGTTGGTTCTTCTTCTTTTAAAATTAGCTTTATTAAAGTTGATTTTCCAGAACCTGAACTTCCAACTAAGAAAGCAAATTCTCCCTTTTCTATATTAAAGCTAACATTGTGTACAGCTTCTTGTCCTGACGTATATGATTTGCTTACATTTCTAAATTCTATCATTTTGCTCTTCCTTTTTTATAAGATATCGCTCCTATCATATCAATAAAAAATAATATTTTCAAGTATTATTTTGAAAAAAACTAGGTAATTAAGGGCATTTTTGTCAAATAAAGTAAAATAAAAAGAGTTCAAACTATTTATTTGTTTGAACTCTAAGTATCTATTTATTCTTATGTTACAAAAGTTTTAAATCTTAATTACATTTTATATATTCTATCATCTTTTTTATAGAAATATATTCTTTATTTTTCATATACAATCACTCCTGTTTTCTTTATTTCTTCATCAATTAAGGAACCATTTAAAATTTCGTATTTTTCAAAGCCATCAACATCTTTTTCTAATTCTTCTTGCAATTCACATATAAGTTTTAATAATGCAAATCCTTTAAGTTTAGATTTTGAGTCTATTAATAAATCTATATCGCTCTTCTTTGTTGCTTGATTTTTTGCATAAGAACCAAAAAGTATAACTTGATATACTGGTTTATTTTTTAATATTTTTTCTAATCTTTTTCGTATTTCGTCTACTGTATAAATTTTATCGCTCATAATAACTTCTCCTTTCGTTTTATATTATAATTAAATTTTTATCCGATTTTGTTAAAGTTTCTGATTCCAATTTTTTTACTAAAATTGTATCTTCTATTCTAATTCCAACTTTTCCAGGAATATATATGCCAGGCTCATTGGTAACTACCATATTTTCTTTTAAAATATAACTAGTTCTATAACTTAAAATTGGCATTTCATGAACATCTAATCCAACTCCATGGCCTAATGCATGCATTAAACTATAATGTCTACAGTTAAATTCTTTTTCTAAACTTTCTGCAATATCTTTACCATCTGCATTATCTTTTATTTTCGAAGTTGCTCTTTTCTGGCAAGCCAAAATAAAGTTATACAGTTCTTTTATTTCATTTTCTACATTTCCTACAAAAATGGTTCTTGTCATATCACTTGAGTAACCTTTATATTTTGCTCCAAAATCTATTACTATTGCATCTCCATTTTTGATTGTTCTATCTGTTGGCATCGCATGAGGTTTAGACGTATTCTCTCCACTTGTAACTATGGTATCAAATGCCAAGCCATCTGCTCCATTTTCCATAAAAAATTTGTATATTTCTAAGGCTATCTGCTTTTCTGTCATTCCAGTTTTAATGAATTTTAATAAATGTGAAAAGCAGTTGTCTGTTATTTCACAAGCCTTTTTAATATTATTTATTTCTTCATTGTCCTTTAGCATTCTCTGTTTTTCAATTAAGTTATTTGTCTCAACTGCTTCTTTAATTCTAAATAGCCTAATATATTTTTGATATTTAGAATACGTAATACTGTTTTCCTCTATTCCAACTCTGTTACAGTTTGCAAAAAAAGTCAAATAATCATTTTCTGGCATATTAGCAACATCCATAACATTAATTTCATCATCTATTGTTATTGTATTATTAACTTCTTCTATGTACCTTGCATCAGTAATAAACACATTATCTTTATCAGTTAAAAGAAATGTTCCTTCTGCTTTTACTCCAACTATATAATTAATGTTTGCTTCATTTGTTACTATCATCCCATCGATATTTAGTAACTTCATTTTTTCTCTTAAACACTTAATCTTATAATTCATAAAATCCCCTTTATAAATTTAGATTTTAAAAGTTCCGAGTGTAAATATTTTTAATAAAATTAATAGCATTAAATTATGTGGTACAAACATTACTAAAAATGTTCCTAATACTATAAATGGTCCAAATGGTATATATTCACTTGATTTTTTCTTTTTAGTTGCTAGTAAGAATATACTTATTATTGCTCCTAGCAAGAATGAAATTACAGCAATCATTATTATACTAGACATTCCAAAGATGAGTCCCAATGCTCCCATCAATTTTACATCTCCAAAGCCCATTGCTTCTTTTCCTGCAATTAAGCCTCCTATAAATGTAATTATTAAAAATATTCCTCCTCCTACAAATAGTCCTAAAACTTTATTTGCAAAAGTATTTATGTCTGATAATCCTGATATAAATGTAAATATAATTCCTAATTCAAATATTGTTAATGTTAATCTATTAGGAATTATTTGTTTTCTATAATCAATGACTAAAGCTGATACAATCAAAGGTGTTAAAAGTAAAAATTCAAGTAATCTTAAATTAAAGCCAAATAAATACAAAAGTAGTATATATATAACTGCTATTGAAAAATCTAATAAAAAGTGAACTTTCATATGTGGCAAATAGACTTTAAAAAATTCTTTGCAAAATACTTTTTCGTGATTTTCTAGTCTATTATTTGCCCATCCCATAATTTGTCCTACTGCTAATCCTAATAGTCCAATAAAAAAATAGTATAATATATGAATATTGTTTATGTACATTTTTTCCTCCTAATTATCTTTTGTTTTTTCTAAAAAAATTTTTTCTATTTTTCTTTTTATTTCTCCTAGTTTTGTCTTTTCTGGTGATATTGGTTTTGTTAGAATCGAAAACATTTTTAGTCTATTTGCTCCCCATACATCAGTAAAAAGTTGGTCTCCAATTTCTGCTACGTTTTCTGGATTTTCTTGTATTATTTCTAATGCCTTTTTTAGTCCTCTTTTTAGTGGCTTAGTTGAAAAATATATAAATGGTATATCTAGTTTTTTTGCAACATTTCTTACTTTTCCTTTTCGTATACTATTTGAGGCTATACAAATTTTTATATTTTGCTTTTTTAAATTTTCTATCCATTTTTCTAAGTTTTCAAGTGGCCTTTTATCCATATCAATTAACGTATTGTCAACATCTAATATTAATGCGTTAATGTTATTATCTTTTAAAAACTTAGCATCTATATCTGTAATTTTGTCAAATCTTGCTTTTGGTTTTAACATAAAAAACTCCTAATATTTTCTAATATGTATTATATTGATAAAAAAAAGATATGTCAAGAAAATAAGACAATAAATATCCTCTAGCTTTGCATTATGCTAGAGGATATTTTTTATTTACAAAATCTGTGGTTTCCAATAGTTATAGTCATAGGTCTTGACCAAATCCATGCATTTGTTGCTGTGTTTGGATTGAAATAATAAAGTGCTCCATACGTTGGATCCCAACCATTTATTGCATCTTGTGCTGCTTTTTTTGATGTTGCATCTGGTGCCAAATTTATTTGTCCGTCTTGCACACATGTAAACGCTCCTGATTGATAAACTACTCCTGAAACTGTGTTTGGAAATTTGCTACTTTTTACTCTATTTAAAATTACTGCTGCAACTGCAACTTGTCCTGTGTATGGTTCTCCTCTTGCTTCCGCATGAACAAATCTACTTATTAAATTAAGATTACTTGAATTTGTAGTATTTCCTGAACTACTAGAATTTGAACTAGATGAAAAAATACCCATTGCTTGAAGAGTTTTTGTTCCTGCTATACCATCAGCTGTTAATCCATTTTTCCTTTGAAAATATTTAACTGCTGCAAGTGTAGCACTTCCATATATTCCATCTACACTTCCGTTATAGTATCCCCAATTTTTTAATTTCGTTTGTATTTGTTTTACTTCATCACCTCTTGAGCCATATTTTGAAAGCGCATATATTTCTTGATTCCTAAGTAAAATATTATAAGTAATAAACAAAATTACAGTAATTAAAAGCAATATTCCAACTTTATATTTATTTTTCATAAAGAATTTTTATTCCCTTCTTTTTTATTAAATAATAATAAAAGATTAAATTTGCAAAATAAAATAACCTTTTCTTTAAATGTCATTTTTTCCAAAAAAGGTTATTTTATACAAATTTATTTATTTCTATATAATTTTTTAATAAAGAAATTAGTAAACTGTTATATTTATTTTAAAATTTAATTTTAGTAACTGCTAATCCATCTCCTACATCTAAAATTTCTGTATCTAATTTAGGATTTTCTGTTACTAACTTAATATACTCTCTTAAATGATTTACTGCTGTTCTTTGCTTATGCTTGTTATAATCACTTAAAACATATCCTTTATATAAAATATTGTCTGCAAATATTATTCCATCATTATTTAGTAATCTTAGTGCCTGTTCTAAGAAAAAAGGATATTTTCCTTTTGCTGCATCTATAAAAATCATATCATATTTATCATTTAAATTTGGTAATATATCTACAGCATCACCTTCAAAAATATTTATTTTATAATCTTGAGATATTATTTTTATATTTTCTTTGGCTTCTTTTATCATTTCTGTATTTCTTTCAATTGTATCTATTTTTCCACCTAAATTTAAAAACTTGGTAAAACATATTGCAGAATATCCTACTGCTGTCCCTATTTCTAAAATTTTATCTACTTTTTTATTTTTCATATATTTTTCTATTGTTTCTAAAGTATCATCCATTATTATTGGTACATGATTTAATAATGCTCTTTCTTTAATTAATTCTAATTTAGTTTTATTCATATTTTTATTCTTTCTATGTTAATTTTTCAAATTAAATTATAACATTTGCTTATATAGTTTTCTAAAATATATAAATTTAGTTAAGCATTCCCTTCTTTTTAAGCCAAATCATTGTTACAAATGCAATTACGAATGATAATGCAATTACTATTGCAAATCCAAATGGATTATTTCCAAAAGGCATTGGCACGTTCATTCCCCAGTATCCTGATATTAAAGTTGGTATAGCTATAATTATAGTTATTGATGTTAAAAATTTCATAACTATATTTAGGTTGTTTGATATGATTGAAGCATAAGCATCCATTGTGCCATTTAGAATGTTACTATATATTTGTGCCATTTCAATTGCTTGTCTATTTTCTGTAATAGAATCTTCTAGGATATCTTCATCTTCATCATATAATTTTATTATTCTTCCTCTTAAAGTTTTTTCCATAACTAATTCATTTGCTTTTAATGAAGTTGTAAAATATACAAGTGATTTTTCTAAGCTAAGCATTGTTAGTAATTCCTTATTTTTTAAAGAAGTTTGAAGTACATTTTCTGCAATTTCAGTTTCTTTATTTATTCTTTTAAGATATCTCAAAAAGTGTGATGCATTTTTATAAAAAATTTGTAATAACATTCTGCTTTTTTTATATGTTACTAAATCTTTTTGTCTATTTGCTTCAATTTCATCAAGTGTTGGAGTTCTTCTATTTGATACAGTAATAATATATTCATCTCTCACAAAAATAACTCCTATTGGCATTGTAGTATATTCTTCTTTGCTAGTTTTACCATCTTTTTCAATTATTGGTACATCCATTATAAATAAAATTGTATTATCATCATCTTCTATATCTATTCTTGCTTGTTCTTCTAAATCTAAAGCATCTCTTATAAAATCTTCTTTAATCTTTAATTTTTTGCAAACTTGTTGTACTTCTGCTTCATTTGGAGCAATCATATTTATCCATGCTCCTCTTTCATACTCTTTAATCTCTGCTGTAATATTTGTTTCTATATCAGTTTTATAAATTTTTATCATATAAAATCACTCCTTTTTATTATCTTTTGCTATTAAAAAATATTTTACTCACTTTTTATTTTAATATTTCTTCGTCATAAAATTCTGAAACTTTTTTTAATTCTGTCTCAACATATTCTCTGCCGTATTTTTCAAGTAGTGTTTTTTCTTCTGAGAACAAATTTACACCAAGTGCAAGTTTATTTCCATCAATTTCTGTTCCAAGTGCTGCTAATGTTGTTGGTAAGAAATCCATTGTAGAATATTTTCTATTCTTTGTGTTTGTAGCTTGTATTGCAGAATTAATTATTATGCTTACAACAGTTTTTTCATAGTCTTGACCTTCTTCTAATTCAAAGAAGTCTTTTTGCATAGTTAAATGGTCTCCAACTAATACTATTGTTGTATTTTCATAAAAGCTTTGTTCTTTAATCCATTTTATAAATTCTCCTACTTTTTTGCTCGAACACGAGATTACATTTTTATACTGTTCTCCCCATTTATCTTCACAATCACTACATGAAAAACCATCTGGGAAATGTGTGTCAACAGTTAACATTGTAAAATTAAAAGGTCTATTCTCTTTTGCTAGATTAGTAATTTTTTCTTTGGCAAATGTAAATAATAATTCATCATTGTAGCCCCACCAAATCCAGTCTTTTAATTTTTCCTCTTTAAAGGCTGAATGTACATCCCAAATTTCATAATTACCATGTCCTTCATATAATCCTCTTCTTCCTCCGAAGTTAGCATCAGAACCAAGTAATAAGTAATTGTGATATCCTTCCTTTTCTAATATTTCGCCTAATCCATATCCACCTGTTAGAAAGTTATTGTATCCACTTAGCCAATCATCTTCTATTCCTATTTTTAGTGGAACTCCTAGACATTGTGCTGTCATTGAGCCTACCGTCCATGTCGTTCCAAATATTGAATAAGCTCCTCCTATTTTTTCATTATTTGAAAAATTAATATTTTCTTTTGCTAATTTTTCTATTTCAGGAATAAGACTTTTTTCTGCCAGTCCTCCAGATTCTTTAGAGCAATATGTATTTTCCATAGATTCTAAATAAATATATATTAAATTTCTTTTATTTTCTGGAAATTGTATATTTACATTTTTAGGATCAATATATTCTTGTTCAATAAATTCTGATTTTTCTAGTTGATTTTCAAAATATTCCTTCATATCAGTTACATTAAAAATTCTTACACAACACGCTACAAATACTGCCATTGCTAAAACTAAACTTATCCATTTTGTCCTACTGTTTTGAGATGTGTTTACTTTTTTCTTTCTAATTTTTATATCTTTTAATATTGGATATATTAGTATGAAAGATACTACAACTGAACATATTATTATTATAGGAATACATTGCCATATATATTTAAAAACTGTATCTGAATTTGTCCCTTCCATCGGCACTTTCATATGAAATACAATTTCATCCATTGTTAAATGTCCAAATGTATTATAAAGCCACTCTAATGATACTGTTGCTAAAAAGGATAGTAATACTAATAGTACAATTATAATGCATAATATCTTTTTCTTCATTTTTTGCTCCTCATATTTGTAAATCTTTGTTTACTATATCATTAAAATACCATAATTTCAATAGCAGTCTTGCATAAATCACAAGACTGCTATTTATAAATTACAATATTTTTATTGTCCACTCATTACAGATTGTTGATTCATTAAGTAAGAGTAATAATCAAATGGTTCTTGTGTTTCAGGTAATCCATAATCTACTCCATGTGTATCAACTCTAATTGACTTAATTACTGGTGGGTTTTTAGGTCTATCTGCTGTTAAATTTTCATCTGATGAATCTCTTGTTTCAACTTCTACATTAGAAATATTATCAACAACATCCATTCCATCTATTACTTTGCCAAATGAAGCATAAAGCCCATCTAAACTTGTATTATCTGTTGTCATAATAAAGAATTGACAACATGCAGAATTATATCCTTTTGTAGCTAAACCTGGTATTGAACTATAATCTCCTCTAGCCATTGATATAACTCCTCTAGTATGTTTTAAAGTATTTTGTGTAAATTTATTAATTATAAATTCACCTTTAATAACATAATTGCTATCACCTTCTTTTCCTACATCAGATAATTTTGCACTTCCTGTACCATCTCCATTTGGATCTCCACCTTGTATCATAAAATCAGGTATAGTTCTATGGAATGTAAGTCCATCATAGAAACCATTATTAGCTAATGCAATGAAATTAGCAACTGTATTAGGTGCATAGTTTGGATATAATTCAACTTTTATGATTCCTAAATCACCCATATCTATTGTTGCAACTGGATTTTCTCCAACATAATTATTCTTTTGAATTATTGTATTTACTACATAAGCAATAAGTCCTAATACAACTAAAATAGCAACAATTGTTATTGCTAAAGTTATCTTTTTAGAATAATAACCTTTAGCCTTTTTGGTATTTTCTCTTTTTTCTGAATTTTTAGTTTGTTTCTTTTCTACTTTTTTTGATTCTTTCCTGTTATTTTTTTTCATAGTTTAATTCCTTATAATATGTATTTAGACTTTAAAGGATAGCCTATTACCTTTCATATTTATACTACTAAATGTTAAGATTGTCAATTAATAACTAATGATAATATTGTAATTCTCTGTGGCTTGTTGTCACTTCGCAATTTAACAATTGCTCGTTCCATTCGCCCTTCGTTTCACTTCGGTTGGTCGCTACGCGCCACTGCCGAATTTACAATATTATCATTGTTTTAATTAATTCCAACAGACTTTAGTGCCTCATTAATATTTCTAACTCCTATTATTTCCACCTTATATTTATCCTTTAAGTTCTTTCTATTATTTTCCGGTATTATACACCTTTTTATGCCTAATCTTTCTGCTTCTTTTATTCTTTTGTCAATCATATTTACAGCTCTAATTTCTCCAGTTAAACCAACTTCTCCAATTATTGCTGTGTCTTTAGGAATATACACGTTTTTAAAGCTAGATGCTATAACTAATGCTATTCCTAAGTCTATTGCTGGCTCATTTATTTTCATTCCACTTACAACATTTAAATATATGTCTTGGTTTCCTAAGCTTAAATGAGCTCTTTTTTCTAAAACTGCAACTATTAATGCTATTTTATTAAAATCTATACCATTGCCTGCTTTTTTTGGTATTCCATAAAAGCTTTGAGTAGTTAATGCTTGAAGTTCTACTAAGAGTGGTCTAGTACCTTCCAAACTACAAACTATTGCAGCTCCGGGTACTTGCTCTTGCTCTTCAGAAATAAGGACTTTGGATGGATTTGTAACTTCTATCATTCCTTCATTTTGCATTTCAAACATTCCAACTTCATTTGTTGAGCCAAATCTATTTTTTACGCCTCTTAAAATTCTATATGAGAAGTATCTTTCTCCTTCTAGATACAAAACCGTATCTACCATATGCTCTAGAACTCTTGGTCCTGCAATGTTACCATCTTTTGTAACATGACCTATAATAATTGTTGTAATCTTATTTTGTTTGCAACATTTCATTATTCTTGCAGTTATTTCTCTTACTTGACTTACTGTTCCTGGTGCAGAGGTTATTTCACTAGAATACATTGTCTGAATTGAATCTATTACAACAAGTTTTGGATTCATTGATATAATTTCTGCTTCAATGCTATCTATATCTGTTTCTCCTAGAAACATTATATTATCATTTTTAATATTTAGTCTATCTGCTCTTAATTTTACTTGTTCTGCCGATTCTTCCCCTGATACATATAAAACTTTTCCGTCATTTGCTATTTTATCGCATATTTGAAGTATTAAAGTTGACTTTCCAATTCCCGGCTCTCCACCAAGCAATACTAAGGAACCTTTTACTATTCCTCCACCCAATACTCTATCAAGTTCTTCTACTCCTGTTTTGGTTCTTATTGCTTCTTTTCCTTCAACACTATTTAGTGCAAGTGGTTT
>CANQLM010000019.1 GCA_947624735.1 uncultured Clostridia bacterium
TATCTATTGTTGGTCTTAATAATTCTTTTTTTCCTTTCTTTAGTTTATTATCCTTATTCTGTTCTTTAGATTTTTCTAATTCTTTTCTTTTTTCTGATTTTTCTTTGGCTTTAGAATTTTGTATTGCATTTTCCATTAAACTTAGTCTCCTTTGAAATAAATTTTCCCTGAATAAAAATATAATAAAGAGCCATTATAGCTAAAAATTTAATATTTAATTTTAAAAATATGGGGGTAAATTAAGAATTTAATTTTGAGTTAAAATGACTCTTTGAATTTAAAAATATATAAAATAAAAGGGCTGATTATATTGTATGACATATTTTACCAAAAGTCAACAAAAATCGTATGCCATTTTTCGACAAAATTTGACATACGATTTTCATTAAATTTTATTTTCTAACAATTTAATAAATTCAATACTACTTTCTAATTCAAAAACATTGTTTTCTTCTAAATTTTTATAATAATCTTTTATATTTAAATTATCTGTTATCTTTTTAAGTGATGCTAATTTTATATTATACATATCACAAATTAAAGCAAGTGAATGAAGTTCCATATCAAATATAACATTTTCTTTTATATCTGTACTGGTTACAAAACATTCTGCTGAATAGCAAGGCAAGCTTTTTAATTTATCTATTGTTAATAAACTTAAATTTCCAACATCCATACTATACTTTTCTTCATTTGGAATGTTCCATTCTAGATTATAAGATTTAGATATATTTACCCAAGTTCCTATCTCTTCGTTAGTTGAGCCTGCATATCCAATATTAATTATTATATCTGGTTTTGGATTATTTTCTAAATATTGTACCAAGTTAATTGCAGTTTTTTGTTTTCCTATTCCTGTTATTATTAAGGTTATATTATCTAAATTAAATAATTTTTCATTAATCTTTTTTAGTCCTAACTTTTGTGCTATTTGCTCTCCTTCTTTTTGCATTGCACAGTGTAATAATATATTTTTCATATTTTTAAACCTTTTTATTATTTTAATGCTCTCAATTCTTCTTGTTGTCGATACGTTAAAGTCATATCAGCATCATAAGTATCTTGCAAAATCATTGTTTCTTCTAATTGAGCTCTTCTTTTTGCAGATATATATGTTAAATTGGTTGCAAGTAATGCTAGAATAAATAGCACTGTAGTTAAAACTATTAAAGTTACCGAACCTTTTTCACTTTTAATCATATGTGTTTTCTCCTTTACTTTATAAAGATAACATTTTTATTTTTTTGTGCTTTTTTTCTTAGTTGATTTTCTTTTAGTTTTTCTTTTCTTTGTAGCTTTTTTTGATTTGTTATTTTGTTCTTCTATTTCTGGAGACCATTTTTCTCCTTCCTTAGGTTTATTCCAAGATATAAAATTACAAGGATTTGGGTTGTCTTTATTATTGTTTGTACATATATAATAATTTTTTCCTCTTTTTGTTTTTCTAACCAAAACTTCTGCTCCACATACAGGACATGGAACCTCTATTTTTTCTGCAAATGGTTTAATGTTTTTACATTCTGGATATCCAGGACATGCTAAAAATTTTCCATATCTGCCATACTTTACTACCATCATTCTTCCACATTTTTCACACTTTACGTTAGAAACTTCATCTTGTAATACAACATGTTCTAATTCTTCATTTGCTTTATCAAGTTCTTTCTTAAACGGATTATAGAATTCTCTTATAACATTTTTCCATGCTTCGCTTCCCTCTGCAATCTTATCAAATCTGTTTTCAATATCTGCAGTGAATTCCACATTAATAATGTCTGTAAAATTTTCTGTTAAAAGTTTATTTACTACTTTTCCAAGTTCTGTTGGAACTAGTTGTTTCTGCTGTCTTTCTACATATCTTCTATCAATTATTGTTGATATGATAGTAGCATAAGTACTAGGTCTGCCTATTCCTCTTTCTTCTAAAGTTTTAACTAAACTTGCCTCTGTATATCTTGGTGGTGGTTCTGTAAAGCTTTGTTTTGATTCTATCTTTTCTTTTTTTAATGTTTCACCAACTTCTAGATTAGGCATAGACTCTTCTTCATCTTCATTATTTTTTTCGTCTTTGTCTTCCACATATAAAGTCATAAAACCTTTAAATTTAAGAGTTTGTCCTGATGCCTTAAAGTTATATATTTTATCTTCTTTAACATCTATATTAGCTGTTATAGTATCAAATATTGCAGATGCCATTTGACTTGCTATAAATCTATTATAAATTAATCTATATAATTTATATTGGTCTGGATTTAAGCTATCCTTTATCATTTCTGGAGTCAATTCTACATATGTTGGTCTTATACCTTCATGAGCATCTTGTGCAGATGCTTTTGTTTTATAATATCTATTTTCATAGTATTCTTTTCCATAAACGGATGTAATATATTTTTGTGCAGATTGTCTTGCTTCTTCTGAAATTCTTGTTGAATCTGTTCTCATATAAGTAATTAATCCTACAGTACCTTTTTCTGGAACAGATACTCCTTCATAAAGTCCTTGTGCAACATTCATTGTTTTTCTAATTGGAAATCCCAATTTTCTTGATGCTTCTTGTTGCATTGTACTTGTTGTAAAAGGTGGAGCTGGTGTTCTTTTCTTTTCTCCTTTTTTTACATCAGTAACTATATATTTGCCTTTTTCTATTTTTGAAATTATATCTTTAACTTCTTTTTCATTATGAAGTTCTATTTTTTTACCATCTATTCCAAAAAATCTGGCAGTAAATTTTTCTTCGTTTTTAACTAATTTTACAAAAAGGTTCCAATATTCTTCTGGAATAAATTTTTCTATTTCATTTTCTCTATCAACAATTAATTTTACTGCTACTGATTGAACACGTCCAGCAGATAAACCTCTTTTTACTTTTTTCCAAAGTATTGGGCTTATTTGGTATCCTACTATTCTGTCTAATACTCTCCTTGCTTGTTGTGCATCTGTTAAGTTCATATCAATTTTTCTAGGCTCTTTAATACTTTTTTGTACAGTTTCTTTAGTGATTTCGTTAAATGTTACTCTACAAATACTGTCTAAAGGTATACCTAAAATGTATGCTAAGTGATATGCAATTGCTTCTCCTTCACGGTCAGGGTCGGTTGCTAAATATACTTTTTTTGCAGACTTTGCATCTTTCTTTAAGGAATTAATTAAAGATGCCTTTCCTCTAATATTTATATATTCAGGTTCAAAATCATGTTCAATGTCAACACCTAACTTAGATTTAGGAAGGTCTCTAATATGTCCCATTGATGCAACAACTTTTACATCATTACCTAAAAATTTTTTTATAGTATTTGCCTTTGCTGGTGATTCCACTATAATTAATTTGTTTGCCATTTGCGTTACCTTTCTTGTTTTTTCCTCTTTAAAATTCTAATTGCTTTACAATTTTACATTATATTTCCTATTTTTTCAAGCATTAGTCGTTTTTTTCTAAGACTTTTCTTATTTCAACATAGATTTTTTCTTCTACATTTTTTATTTCTAATTCTTTTGCTTTTCTTCCCATTTCTTTTAATGTACTTTTTTCTTTTGTAAGGTCTTCTATTTGAGAATTTAGTTTTTCAGCACTTAAGTCTTTATCTAAAATAACCTTTGCACATTCTCTTTTTTCTAAGACTCTTGCATTATATTCTTGATGGTTTTCAGCTGCATAAGGAAATGGTATAAATATAGCTGCCTTTCCTATTTTTTCTATTTCTGTTACTGTCATTGCCCCGCTTCTACAAACAATTAAGTCTGATATATTCATAATGCTTTCCATATCATAAATATATGGTACAACTTTTATTTTTTCTAAATTGTCAATATTTATTTGTTTTTCCATTAAGTCGTTTTTTACTTTTTCATATTGTTTTGGTCCAGTTGCCCACATTATTTGATAAGATTTATTCATTTTCTTTTCTATTATTTCTTCTAAGCTTTGATTAATAGTTTCTGCTCCCTGACTTCCTCCAAAAACTAAGATTAAAGGAATGTCTTTTTCTAATCCAAGCTGTTTTCTTTTTTGTTCTACTTCATAATCATTTAATTGTAAATCTTTTACTTTAGTTGGTGTTCCTGTTACTATAACATTTGCATTTTTATTAATTCTTTCTTTTGCATCTTCAAATCCTAATAAAATGCTAGATGCTTTTTTTGAAAGCATTTTTGTTGCAATTCCTGGAAGTACATTGCTTTCATGAATAACATATGGAACTTTTAATTTTTGTGCTGATAAACATACTGATATGCATATATATCCGCCTGTTCCTATTATTATATCAGGTTTAAAATTTTTTATTATTTTTTTTGCTTCTCCAATAGAAAGTACAGTTTTTACAACTCTCTTTATATTTTTTATTGTAAAACTTCTAGATATTCCATAGCTTTCTATTGTTCTTAACTTAAAACCTGCTCTTGGAACTAGGTCTTTTTCAAGACCTCTTTTTGTTCCTATGAAAATTATTTCTGAATCTGGTTCTTCTTCTTTAATTTTATTTGCTATTGCTATTCCTGGATTAATATGTCCACCAGTTCCAGCTGCTGCAATTATTACTCTCAATTTTATATTTTGTGTTAGAACTAGGCTAACATCTCTCCTTTATAAAATTTAGATTTTAGGATTTATCTATAAACCTTATATTTTTTTTGCTGAACGGGATATATTTAAAAGTATTCCTATACTTGATAAAAGTATTATTAATGAGCTTCCTCCATAACTTAAGAATGGAAGTGATATTCCTGTATTAGGAATAGTATTTGTTACAACTGCAATGTTAAATAACACTTGAACTGCAATTAAAGCTGTTATTCCAATTGCTACTAAACTTCCAAAGGTGTCTTGTGCCCTCATTGCAATTAATACTCCTCTTACAACTAGAATTGCAAAAAGAGTTATTACTAATAAGCATCCTACAAATCCTAGTTCTTCTGCAAGAATCGCAAATATGAAGTCATTATGTGCTTCTGGTATGTATAAATATTTTTGTTTACTTTCTCCAAGTCCTACTCCGAATAAACCTCCAGATCCTATTGCATATAAACCTTGTACTGTTTGATATGATGTTCCACTTGTATCTTCCCAAGGATTAAGCCATGCTTCAATTCTGTCAGACCTAAATCCTCCAGAAAATTTATCTTTAAATAAAGTAAGTATTCCTATTAGTCCTACTCCACCTAATCCTGCTAGATAAAATAAGTATCTTAGTTGACAGCCACTAATTATTATTGTTATAACTGAAACCATTCCAATAATTATACCTGCACTTAAGTGGTTTTGTATAAAATATAAAAGTGCTATAGGTACTGCAACCATTATTAATGGTACTAAACAGCCCCACCAAAATGTATTTAATTTTTTATTTCTTACATCACTAAAATATCCAGCAAGTGAAATGATTAATCCTATTTTTGTTATTTCAGATGGTTGTATTTGAAATCCAAGTTTTATCCATCTTTTTGCTCCTGATACTTCCATTCCAACTCCTGGAATTAATACAGTAAATATTATTAATATTGAAAAAGCATAAATCCACCAATAAAATTTTTGATAAATTCTATAATCAATTTTAGACAAAAATAGCATTGCACATAATCCTAATATGGCTGCTATTCCTTGTGTTATTACATAATGATAACTATTTCCATAGTCTGCTAGAGCAGATGGAGCACTTGCTGATAAAACCATTACTATTCCTAAAGCAACTAGCATAAGAACTACAATGATAAGAGGCATATCCATTTTGTTTTTTATTTGCAATTTCGTAATTTTTGCTAATCTAGGATTTTCTCCAGATATATCTGCGTTTCTAGAAATAGTTGATGAAGAAGAGTATACTTCCCTTCTTTTTTTTGGTCTTTTTTTGTTACTTTGACTTACTCTTCTATTATTTTGCATCTCTAGCCTTTTGTTAGTTTTTTAACTAACAATCTCCTTTATATATTTAGGTTTTAAAGATTTACCTATAAACACTATATTGCTAAAATTCCTATTATTGATGCTATTAATGTTACTAAACTAAATGCTGAAACTATTTTATTTTCTTTCCATCCACTTAATTCAAAATGATGATGGATTGGAGCCATTTTAAATAATCTTTTCTTTGTTTTTTTGTAGTATGCAACTTGTAATATAACAGATAATGTTTCAATTATTGGTACTATTGCAATTATTATAAGTAAAAGCGGTAATTTAAGATATAATGAAATTCCTGCAATTGCTCCACCTAAAAGTAGTGAACCTGTGTCTCCCATAAATATATGAGCTGGGTGTAAATTAAATAATAAAAATCCAAGTCCTGCTCCTATTACTATACATCCAAATATTGTAGTTTCTTTTACTCCCCAAACTATTGATATTACTGTAAGACATGTTAGAATAATTGTCGTTACACTTGTTGATAAACCATCTATTCCATCTGTTAAATTTACTGCATTTGTAGTTCCCAAAATTACTAATATTGCAAATGGAATATAAACCCAAATTGGAAGAGTAATATATTGTTTTACAAAAGGAATATATATATCAGTTCCATTTTTAAAAACAAATACTAGCATTATAACATATACTAGTGATATTAAAAGTAATCCAAACATTTTTGCTTTTGGACTTATTCCATCAGTATTGTGAAGTACAACTTTTTTAAAATCATCTATAAATCCTATTATTCCAAATCCTATTGTTACAAAAATCATTGGAAGTAGTCTTGTTGCTATTTCTATGTCATCAGACGCATAATCAATATATAAAAAGGCACTTAATAATAGTGTTGATATTATTAAGATTAAGCCACCCATTGTTGTTGTACCTTTTTTATTTAAATGTGATTTGGGTCCATCTTCTCTTTCAGATTGACCTACTTTAAGTTTTCTTAATGTTGGTATTACTATCATTGAAATAATTACACTTACTGCAAATGACAATAGTAATATCTTTATTTGAAAGCTCATTAGTTTTCCCCCTTATCGGTTTTCCATAAACTTTACGTTTAGTTTTTTCCTTGCTTTTCTAAAAGAATTTCTTCTACTATTTCTTTAATAATTTGTCTTTCATCAAATGGATTTTTTACATGATTGATTTCTTGATATGTTTCATGTCCTTTTCCTGCAAGAACAACTATATCATTTTTTCCTGCCATCTCTATTGCTTTTTTCATAGCAGTTCTTCTATCTACTATACATTCATATTTTCCTTTTGTCTTTTTTATTCCTTCTTCAATTTGTTTTACTATTGTTTCTGGATTTTCAGTACGAGGATTGTCTGATGTTATAATTGTATAGTTAGCAATTTTTCCTGATATTTCACCCATTATTGGACGTTTTCCTGAATCTCTATCTCCTCCACAGCCAAATACTGATATAACTCTACCTCTTGTATATGCCTTTACTGCTTGTAAAATACTTTGTAAGCTTTCTGGAGAATGTGCATAGTCAATCATTATTGTTAAATCTAGTTTATTATCTACTAACTCACTTCTTCCAGGAACTCTAACTTCTTCTAGTGCTGTTTTTATATTTTGTGTATCGCATCCTAATTTTTCTGCTACACAAATAGCTGCTAAACTGTTATATACACTAAATCTTCCTGGGATAAATGTTTTAACTCTTTCATTTTTTCCATTAATTTTTACTCTAAAATCAACATATGAATTTGTTATGGTAATGTCTTTAGCAAGTGTAGTACACTCATTATCTATTCCATATGTTTTTATGTCGCAATTAGGAACCATTTTTGGTAATTTAATTACATTGTAATCATCAACATTTATAAAACCACATGGACACATTTTAAATAGCATTGCTTTTGAATTAAAGTAATCTTCCATATTAGGATGTTCTTTTTCACTAATGTGGTCTTCTGAAAAATTGGTAAATACTCCTATGTTAAAATCACATCCGTCAACTCTATGTAATTTTAAGCTTTGTGATGATACTTCCATAACAACTGCGCCACATTTTTCTTCTACCATTTTTGCAAAGAAACTTTGTAATTTTAAGCTGTCAGGTGTTGTTCTATCACTATCTTCTAATTTTTTGTCTCCTATATATGTAGCAATTGTTCCTATTAAACCTGTTTTTATTCCTTGTTTTTCAAGGATTTGTTTAATCATAAATGTTGTTGTCGTTTTTCCCTTTGTTCCTGTTACTCCTATAAGTTGAAATTTTCTTGAAGGATTATCATAAAAGTTACATGCACATTTTGACATTGCAACTCTAGTATCAGGAGCTGCTATTAACGTTACATTTTCTGGTATATCTTTAATAACTGATTTTACCATATCTTCATTTACTAAAACAGCTTTTGCTCCTGCTTTAACTGCTTGATTTATAAAACTATGACCATCTGTGTCAAAGCCTTTTATTGCAATAAATAAATCTCCTTCCTTTATTTCTCTTGAATCACTTGCAATATTTTTTACATCTAATTCTAAATTTCCTTTAGCTTTTAAGCCTTCTATACCCATTAATATATTTTTTAGTTCCATAATATCTCCTTATGAACTTAATAATTTATAATATGTCTTAATTAAAACATTATTATCCTTTTATATTATATACCTAATATTATGAAAAAAACAAGATTATATGAAAATAATCTTGCTAGTTTTTGTATTAATAAATTTCTAATTGTTGTTTAAATAACTTATCTCTGCTAGTATATATTTGTATATTTTTGTTTTTCTTAAGTATTTGCTTAATTTTCCAAAGTCCAAGTCCATGTGAAATTTTATCCTTTTTACTTGAAAAACCTTTTTCATATATCTTTTTTATATCTATCAAATAATTTTTGTAAGGGTTTTCTATAACTATTAAACTTCTATTATTAAATTTATCTTTTAAAAATTTTATTGTTATTATTTTTTCATCGCATCCTATACTTGCTTCTATTGCATTATCAATCAAAATTCCTAATATTCTACATAAATCATAGGTTGATATTTTGAGAGAATTTAAATCTAAATAAACTTCTAATTTTATTTTTATATCATTTTGCTCTGCTAACTTTATCTTGTTATTAATTAAATTTAATATTGCTGGATTATTAATAATGTCTTCGTTAATACTCTGTTTATCATTTATTTCTTGGCACTCATTAATTATAGACTTATACATTTTATTAAGTCCTTCTAAATCTTTTGCTAGAATTAATCCACCAAATCCTTGCATAATATTATTAAAGTCATGTTTAAATGCCCTTACATTATCGTAATTTTCTTGAAGTCTTTTATTACTTCCTTCTAGGTTCTCAATTTTTATTCTTGCATCATTTTCTTTTAGCATTTCTATTATTGTTTTTGCAAAAAAAATGAGATATAAAGTTATCATTATTTCAAATATACAAAAAATGTAAATTGGCATTTTATTAATATCATTTATAATTTTTATTTCAGCACAATATATTGAAATTAAAGATATGGTAGCTATTAATATAAGTATTTTTTTTGATTTTTCATTTAAATTTTCACTTATATTTAATTTGAGTTTTCTATATTTGATAATTGCAAAAATAACTAAATTTATTATAAGTTCAACTATAAATATTCCTAAAATTTGATTTTCAAAAATAGGTAAAAATATTTGTGAAAATGTTTTAACTGCAAATATCATTGATATTGATATGCAAAGTTGTTCGAAATTTAATTTTAAGATTTTTTTATACAAATATATTTGTATTATTAAATTCAATAGATATGATATTTCAAATGGAATAAAAATCATACTAGTTATACTTGTGATAGATAGAATTATAAAGGTTCTGAATTCTTTTGCCTCTTTTATTTCAAATAATTTTATAATATTTTTATTAATTATATAAATATTTAGAATATTAGACAATAAAAATAAAGTTATAAATAATGGATTATATTTTAGTACATTTAACATTTTAATTTTTCCTCCGTATGGTAATATATTCCATTTTATAACTTTATTTTACAAATTTCAATACTTTTTAACAAATTTTGTCATTTTTTATATATTTAAAATCTTTTTTCGACATTTCTTGATATAACTTTTGATTTGGTGCATACATTTTTTCCGCTGCAACTGCATTAAGTCCTTTTCTATATTCTTTTATCTTTTCAAGTTCTTTATATGCTACTTCATAATCTTCTTTAATTATAGCATTTGACATTTCGTTTAACATTGTATTTACTATTACAGCATCAAATTCATCCTTTTGTTTAAAGAACCAATATAGCATTTTCATTACTTCTATTGTTTCTTCTTTTCCATCTAATGCATCTGTGTCAATTAATTTGCACATTAGATATGGTGTAATTCTTGAATAAAAGTATCTATAGAATCCTATTTCATTTGTTTCTTCAAAATTTTTATATATTAGTTTATACGCTTCATTTATTTTAGTAAAATACCTCTTAGTACAAGTCGTAGATATTGTTGAATTTGTTTTATTTTGTCTGTAATTATAAACAATATCATTGATATAATAAGCATTATCTGTATGTACATAACAAAATGTAGAAAATATTGCATCTTCAGCAAATGCTCCATGAACAAATCTTAAATGGAATTTTTCAATAAATTCTCTTTTAAAAATCTTGTTCCAAACTGTTGAATTCATAACAAAGAAAGACTTTTTGTAATCGTTTAAATCAAGTTTAAAATTTGTATATAATTCTTTATCAAAAATTGGATTCTCCCATTTTACTCCTTCATGATTTGTATGTATATAATTTCCTATTACGTAATCTGCGCCTCTTTTTTCTATTTCATTGTATAAAACTTCACAAGAATTTTTTTCATAAAAATCATCAGAATCAAGAAACATTACATATTTGCCTGTAGCTACATCTAATCCTGTATTTCTAGCTCCTGCTAGTCCCATATTTTTTTGATGAATTACTTCTATTCTAGAATCTTTTTGTTTATATTCATCGCATATTTTTCCACTACTATCTGTTGCACCATCATCTACTAATATTATTTCTAAATTTTTATAAGTCTGATTTATTACTGAATCTATACAATTTTTCATAAATTTCTCAACATTGTAAATAGGAATTATTACAGATATTTTTTCCATATTTTTTTACCTCTTTTTATAATTTTTTGCTATACTTGCAGGTCCTTTTTCAATTTTATACTCCTGATTAGTTAATATACTTTCAAATAATTGTAAAATGTTTTCGGTAGCAATTCTGCTTGTCCACTCTGACGTAATATAATTATATGCATTTGTTCCAAATTCTTTTCTTAAATTCTTATCTTTTATTAATTTTTCAACAGAATCCTTTAACTCATCATATGTATTATACATAATTCCTCTATTTTCATTTCCAATTAAGAAAGGTACAGAACCCATTTTTTGATTAGCAACTATGGCACAGCCGGCATTCATTGATTCATTTATAACTGCTCCCCATCCTTCATTGCTATCACTTGTTCCTATAAAAATGTTTGCTTTTTCCATATAATCTTTTACTTCATCACTTGGAACTTGTCCTACAACTGTAACTACATCTTCTAAGTTATTATCTTTAATCTTTTTTCTAATTTTTTCTTCTAGTACACCTGTTCCTAACATCTTTATATTAAAATTATATCCATCTTTTTTTAAGTCATTTGCTAATTTTAAAACGATTTCTGGGTGTTTCCATTTAATAAATCTTGCAACCCATATAATTTGCATTTTTTCGTTTTTTTCTTTTTCTTCAATAAGTTTTCCAATATCATATTCATTAGTTGCTAAAAAATAACCCCATTTATAGATTTTATCTTTATATAAACCTAATAGATTAAAATCATTTGCACCATAAGCATTTGCAGCTAATAGATATAAGTTTGTATTTTTTCTGTATTTTAAATGTCTATCATAGAAAAGTTTAATTTTTTCTTTATTAAATGCTGTCTTAAAAAATCCATCTGGAAAGTAAAATATCCTAGACCTATATCTAAATATAATTTTATCTTGTTTCAATCTTTCTGTAATTAAATCATCGGTTGTTGAACCTATTATAACTATATCACTGTCAAGAGCTAACTGTTCTGCTTCTTTACGTTGATTATCATCTTCATAAGCTCTTACAACAAAATCATATTCTTTATCT
Source organism: uncultured Clostridia bacterium (assembly GCA_947624735.1). Taxonomy (GTDB): domain Bacteria; phylum Bacillota; class Clostridia; order TANB77; family CAG-508; genus CAG-793. Next base: position 12,051 of record CANQLM010000019.1, read on the forward strand.
AAATCTTTAAATCCTAAATCTAATCTCCATTTAAATATTTTCACAGTTGATACAAATTTAAAATCATTTCCAAGTCTTTTCTGCATCTCTAGACAAAAAGGAACTTGATGATGCGTTAAAAAATTTGAATAAAATGTTACTTTCATTTTTCACTCCTTATTATATATTTTTTTACTAATTATTTCAAAAACACTATTTTATTATATCATATTTTACATAACTTGTAAACTTTTATTTTATAATTTTTTTCTTTCAAATTCTATTTAATTTGTTTACTTTTTGTCTCATAATTTAGACGTTTTTTTATTTAAAAATTTCTTATAAAATTACAAAAAAGTCTATTTTTGTATAAAATTTTTATAATAGGAAACAATAATTAATGTATTACAAATACTGAGATTTTTAATCTATTATAAATAATTATTATATACAAAAGTATTTTTAATATAAAAAATTTAGAAAGGAATTTAAACAAAATGAAAAATGTAAAAAAAATAATTTTATTCTTTGTCGTATTATTCATAGCAATGGCTTTTAATACTGGATTTGTTCGTGCTGACAACACATCAGTTGGAACAGAAGATACTTTAAGAGAGGCCATCAAAGATGCTACAGATGGAAGTGTTATAAGTTTATCTACAGACATAGCTTTAACAAGTCCTATTGAAATTACTGAAAAAAATATAACAATCAATGGAAATGGACATACTATATCAAAGGTAGATGAAAATTGGAGTCCTAATGGTAACAATGGTTCACTTATAACAGCTGGTTTACAAGGAACAACTGTAAATCTAGTAAACTTAAAGTTGACAGGAGCTCAAAAATATGGTGCTCAAAGCTACAATGGAGCCCATCTTACACTAGATGGTGTTACTATAGCTAATTGTGGATATGGTGCAGTTTTAATTAATGCTGGTACTGTTGAAGTTAAAAATTTAACTTTAAATAAAAATGGTACTCCTGATAATAATGGTTTAGAATTTGCTAAAGGAAGTAGTATAACTACTGGAGACAATATTCCAACTTTAGTAATGAATGGTACTTTAAATTCTACTGAAAAAGAAAATGTTGTTTACCTTGCAATAAATGACCAACTTTCAGGTTTTGATTTACAAAATACAGAAACTTCAGTAAATAAAATATTTGTTAATGACAACAGAGTAGTAGTTACAGATGCTGAAAACAATATAATGTTTACAAGTAATGAATTTAGTGACGAAATGAACTTTGATGCTCCAGAATATGAAGAACCAGCTCCTCAAGAGCCAGCTCCACAAGAACCTCAAAAAGATGATACTCCAAAAACAGGTGTAAATAATGGTTTTGAATTAGCTTTCTCTCTTTTAAGTATATCACTTTTAAGTATTGCTTTAATTAAGAGAAATGAGTTTTAAATAAATCTTATAGATATGCCTACATCAAATTAATGTAGGCTACTCTATAAATATACATATTAAAAAATATTTTATGGTGAGTATATGATTAAAGATAAAAATTTTAAAAAAGTTGTTATTATTTTGTTATTGATAATTATTATTTTTTCGAGTGTTTATTTAATTCAATACTTTTATGATATGTATATATCAAAAAAACAAAGTAATCTATTAAATGAAATTACTATTTCTGATATTCAAAATTCTTTAACAGAAAATAATGTAGAAGAAAGTATAGTTGTTCCACTTAAATCTGAAAGAATTTTAAAATTAGAAGAATTAAGAAAGGAAAATGAAGATATTGTAGGTTGGGTTGAAATTGAAAATACTGAAATAAATTATCCTGTTTTACAAGCAGATGATAATGATTTTTATATGAATCATAATTATAAGGGTGAAAAGTCTAGTGCTGGTTCGATTTTTTTAGATAAAGATTATGATTTTAATCTTCCAAGCAGTAACTTGCTTATTTATGGTCATAATATGAAAAATAATACAATGTTTCAGAATTTACTTAAATATAATCGAATAGAGTTTTACAATGAACATCCAATAATTAGATTTACTAGTTTATATGATGATTCTGAATATGAAATTTTTTCTGCTTTTTATTCTAAAGTTTATTATAAAACAGATAAAAATGTTTTTAGATATTATAATTTTGTAAATGCCTCTTCAGAAGAAGATTATAACAATTTTGTAGGCAATGTTAAAAAAGCTTCCTTATATGACACAGGCATTAACGTTAATTTTGGAGATAAATTAATTACTTTATCAACTTGTTCATATCATACTACCGATGGAAGGTTTGTTGTCGTTGGAAGAAAAAAGGATTAAATAAGAAAATAGCTAGAACTTTTTCTAGCTATTTTTCTTTTATTTTATTGTTTCTTTGTAACACTTCTATATTTTATATAGAATACTAAAGAACCTATGAATGCAATTATTATTGCTGGAAGTATTATCATTGTTTTACTTCCTGTGTTTGGTAAACGTCCTCCACTAGTTGTATCATCTTTTCCATCGTCTGGTTTCTTTCCTTCTTCTGGAATTTGTTGTTTATCATCACTTGGTTTTTGTTCTTCTTCACCTGGATTTGTTTGTTCACCATCATCTCCTGGTTTTTGCTCTTCTTCACCTGGATCTGTTTGTTCACCATCATCTCCTGGTTTTTGCTCTTCTTCACCTGGATCTGTTTGTTCACTATCTCCTCCTGGTTTTTGTTCTTCTTCACCTGGATTTGTTTGTTCACCATCTCCTGGTGTTGGGTCTACAATTTCAGGACCATCCATATTTGGGTCTCCTGACTGTGCATTTATCCAGTTAACTTTAGCTAAAGCTGTTCCTTTATTTCCAGCACTATCTTCAAATTGGAATTCAAATTCTCCGTTTTTTGTAAATGTATATAATTTTCCGTTTTCATTATAAGAATTATGTGCATTATTTGTAACTGTTACATTCTCGCTTGGTATAAGTTTTGCAACAACTTCTCCTGTAGTTATATCTGTTGTACTATATTCTATAGTAGCTGTTGGAGCAACTCTATCAATCCATGTAACGTTTGCTTCTGTACTTCCTTCATTTCCAGTTGTCTTATTCTTAAATTTGAAAACATATTGTCCATTATCTGTAAATATGCAAGACATTTTATCTTCACTAACTATTATATGTTCACCTATATTGTCATCTTCAACAATCATTTCAATGTTTTCTAAATCTGTACTAAAGTTTGTAAGTCTTGCTTCAACATTTCCTTGTGTTGGTGTTTCTATACTAAAGTCAACACCTGCTGTTGGATGAGGATTTTTGCTAACATCTTGGAAGAAGTTAAACATTCTAGCTGCAAACCAATTTCCATTTGTTTTATCAGCAACAATTTTTATATATTGAACTTCTTGTGGATCTTCTATTTCAAATGTTTTAATATTTCTTAATCCAAAGTCAGCAGCATTAACGTCAGGAGTATAACTCCAACCTTTACATGTTGATAATACTTTCCATTCGTCTTCTTCATTTAGTTTTCCATATACTGTTCCGTCAACTATTTTTCCGTTTCCACCGCCACCTGGAACAAATTGAACTTCTGATAAGTAAATTGGGTTATCTACTTTTATAACCATAAATCTTTTATCGTCTTGACCGCTCCAATTAGAATGATATCTAGTATTATAGTTACCATCTATTGCGTTTGAAGCTGAACCAGCATGATTTGGTTCTTCAGAAGATACATCTTCTATTGACAAGTGTGATACTGGTACATATCTTTTTGTATAATCACTTTCACCTTCACTTGTAAAGTCATATCTTACAGGTTCACTTGCTAATTTTGCTCCTGTAGCTGCTTGCCTTACTTCTATGCTAACATCACCTGTTAATTTTGGTGAAGATACTGCAAAAGATGTCCAACCATTATCAGCTGATATTTCTCTTGTCATTGAAACTGTACTTATTTCTTTATTATTATCTACATAACGCCATTCTGTTATTGTTGAATCTATTCCAATTACACGATTTTCTAAGTCATTTGCATAAAGATTGTCTGAAAGTTTTTGTTCTGTAATATCTATTTTGTATAAGTTTTCTTCTGTATAAGGCAATCCTTCTACGTGTATATAAATATCATTTTCTGCTGAAATTGTTGCTATTTGTTCGTCAGTTAATGGTATTTTATGTTCTTCATCTGCTGTAAAAGTAACACTTTTCCAATTTTCTTCAGATGTATTTTTTCCATCTAAAGTATAGTTGATTACTAATCCTGAATCGTCATAACGACTTGATAATACTATATTGTTTGCATTATCTCCATCAAATGAGAATGTAGCAAGTTCTGAATCCATTTGTCCAAGTAGGAATTTAGAAACAGTTTGTGTTATTCCTGGTTGATATACATAGTTTGTATAATAATCTATTTTGTTAGTTCCTCTTTCACTTGGATTACTCCATCCAGTTCCTTCTGTTAATACACATGCTTGGAATATTGTAAATTTAAAGCTGTATTCTGTACTTGTTAAATGTTTTCCAATTATATTTGTTAAATTGTACATTGGTAATGGATAACATTTTAAAGCTTCTCCAATTTCTTCTGCTAAAGCAAAGTATTTTTCTTCACTAGTATTTGTATCCGCTTCATATAATTTTATAATTCCATACCAAGCATCAATATTTATTGGTTGAATATCTAATGCTTTTCTATATAATTCTAATTGTTTTTCTGTATTTCCTGCATAAGTATTTGCTAAATATACATATTTCATTGATTCTGTATAATCACTATAATTGTTTAATGCTTCTTGAGCTAGAACAATGTATGTTGCAACCCATCCTTCTACATAATCATCACTACCCCAACCTAAAGGCATTCTTACTGATAATTTTTCAGTTTTTCCAGATTGAGACCAGCCACTTACGTCATTATCAATTGTCCAATATCCATTTCCTTTATCGTCTTGTCTATAATAGATAAGAGCAGCGTGACCTGGTTGACTAATAA
>CANQLM010000020.1 GCA_947624735.1 uncultured Clostridia bacterium
TATCATTACCAATATACTTTGTAATATTTTCTACATTATGCTTAAAAGCACTTATATCAACTTCCATTAATGTTGGTATTGTAATATCCATAAAAACCTCCATAATATTTTTTATATTATATTAGTTAATTATCTTAAAATTGATGTTTTTACTAATTATATAAATTTTATTTTTATATATCTTATTATATATTTTCTTTTATTATATAGTAATTTAATTTATAAGTAAACCTTTTAGGACAACTAAAAATTGGTTGACTTTTTTGCCACGTCCCTAAAAATGAAAAAAGGACCGGCTGCTAAAATTAGCAGTCGGTCCTCACAAAGCCTTGTGGGCTTTGTTTGAAAGGGTCTTAGCTTTGATCCGTCATCGTGCGCTTTTCGCGTTCTTTAAGAAGTCTCTGCAACTCATCGAAGTAATCTTCGTCTTCGCCGTCCTTGTCATGCTGCTCGAGCTTGACATCTTCGACTTTCTTGTTGGTTTCTTCAACGGGCTGGACAACTTCTTCAGATTCCTCAGCGACGGGCTTGGTATCTTCTTGGGTTTCCTCGGTGGGAGCAGGCTCAGCGACAGTTTCTACTGCGGGCTGAGATTCGCTCTCATTGGCTTTGGACTCCTCGACAGGCTGGACATCTTGCTCTTTTGGTTTTTCTTCAGAGCCAGGTTTCTTTCCATAAACCTCCAACAGTTCACTCATAAACTTAGTGCCGTTGAGCCAGTTGGAAAGACCAGTCTTTTCTCTGCTCGGACCCTCCAGATATTGCTCCAACATGTTGACATTGTCAACCTTCGTGTTGAAGCGATTGAAGTAAAGCCTTGCCGCTGAAGTGATGTGCTCAAATGCCTTTTTGCCGCGCTCAACACCGAAGAAGTACTGCAAATTCTGCAGTTGCTTGCCCACCTCTGCATCGGGAAGTTTAAACTTCCTTTCAGCAAGGAAAGCTTTCCGTGCTTCTGGATTGCGACTCCACATCCGGATAAAGGCGACATAGTTGTATTCGGCCGCTTTGATGATTTTTCCTTCCATGCAGGCGATATAAGAGCTGAGATGCTCGTCTTCAGGGACATCGGTAATCTCCGGATAGGGAATTTGTTTAATCGCCTTGTCCAAAACTTCGTCCTTGAGAAGGAATTGCTGAGGTGATGCAATCCAAAGGTCAAATTTGGTTTTGCCCTTCTTCGCAACAGTGATGGTGAGGTCGGGAGAAAGGTTCATGCCATTTTGCTGAATATAGGCATCCATCAATTCGCGATGTTTTCCCATAATGATTCGGCCGAGAATTTCTCCAAACTTCTCATGGCAGATTGCATATACTTTATCAATCTGCTCACCCTGAAGCCTGTAGCCCTCGCTCTGAAGATAGCACCGAAGTGCCGCACTGGATCTCATCGCTGTAAGGGTATACTTTCTGAAAATATTTTCGATTTCGACGATGTTTATGGAGATTTCCTCCCTCATATCGGTAGCAAGGTCATTCGGCTTTTCCTCGGGTTTGCTGGAAACTTTGGCTTCGCTAGTGATGTTTGCGCTCATTGTAGTTTTTCCCCTTTCAATTGTGTGCGGGTCCTGAACTCAAGACCCTAATGTTGTCTGCTACACAGAAAATAATGTAGATTTATGTAGCTATTATTTATTATACCACACTTTACATAATTATGCAAGTTTTATATTAATTTTTTTATTCAACACCTACATCTGCTAATATTTTCTTCATTTCTTCCTGTCTTTTTACTTTTTTAGTCGTAGTTTTAATTAGTTCTTCATTGCTTAGAATTAACTGTTGTATATGTTTATATCTTGGAAAAGATTTATTTAGTTCTTTAATTTGTTCCCAAATAATTTTATATAGTTCTTCCTCTGTTTTGTCTGCATACTTCTCTTGTGCAACTTCTTTATTATAAAAAATTTTAACAGCTAATTTCACATCATCTTTGTCATTTTTATCAGGCATACCAAATACCATTGATTCTTCAACCAACTCTAGTCTATTAACAAGTGTTTCTATTTCTTCTGGAAAAATTTTCTTACCATTTTTTAATACTATTAAATTTTTGTTTCTTCCTGTAATAAATAGTACACCTTTTTTATCAATGTATCCTAAATCCCCTGTGTAAAACCATCCATCTATAATTGTTTTTTCTGTAAGTTCAGGCATTTCATAATATCCAAGCATTACATTTGGGCCTTTTACAATAATTTCTCCAATTCCTTCTTCATCTCTATTTACAATTTTTACTGTATCATTTATCATTGGTACTCCAACTGAACCTGGTTTCATTATTTTGTCATTTTCTGCTGCTATAACTGGTGCGGTTTCGCTTAAACCATAGCCTTGGACAGTTTTTATTCCCAAATCATTAAATCCTTTTGCAATTTTAGCATCTGCTGGTGCTCCTCCAGATACTACAAATCTTAATTCTCCTCCTAATGCGTCAATTACTTGCTTAAATAAAACTCTTCTTAAATCTATATGGAATTTTAATAAAAAGTTACTTACTACTATTGCAGTTTTAATTAGTTTAGTTTTTCCTTGCTTTTCTATCTCTTTCATTATTGTTTTATAGATAGATTCTATTAAAATTGGTACACCTACAAATACAGTAATTTTGTATTCATTTAAATTTTGTTTAATATATCTAAGTCCATCCGGGAAAACGGTTTTTACTCCACATGCTATCATCATAACCATACAGGTTGAGCCAAATATATGATGAAATGGCAAAAATGCAATGTTTGTATCAGTTGGCCTTATATCTTCAGCACATTGCATAGCATATATGTTTGATGCAATATTTTTTTGCGAAAGCATTACTGCTTTTGATTTATCTGTTGTTCCAGACGTAAATAATAATATGCTCAAAGCATTTTCGTCAACAATGTAATTTAAATAATCTTTTTCTCCACTGTCTAAAAGTTTTTGTCCTAAATTTAAAAGTTCACCTATGGAGCTAAATCCTTCTCTTTCACCCATACAAATATATTCTGTAAGATTTGTATTATTATTTTCCTTGATTTTTTCAACTTTTTCTGTAAGTTTTTCATCAAATACTATACAGTCTGCTTTACTTCTTATTAATGAGCCCTCTAGTTCTTCATATTCTAAGTCTTTATCTAATGGTACAGAAATTATTCCTCCGAGTAAATTAGCTAAGTGAGCTAAAACCCACTCATATCTGTTTTTTCCTATAACTGCAATTCTTTTTGCTTTTAATTTCATTGAATAAAAAGCTGTCCCAAGTTTATTGATGTCCTCTAAAAGTCTTTTATATGTAACGTTTTCGTATTCAATGTTATCGCCGTCTTTATGCTTTATTACAAATGCAATTTGCTCTTTAAAAACTTTAGCAGAATTGTAAATTATATCTTTTACATTCTGAAATTCTTTTGCTTCAAAGACTCTTCTTAAGTCTTTGCTTTTATCTCTTTTTAAGAATTTCGAAAAATCTACTTTATTTTCTTGTTTTGACATAAGTTTTATATCCTTTCATTTTATATTAAAGGTTTTAATTTTTACAATTATATTTTACTCGAAAATAAAATAATTATCAATAAATCAGACTGATAAGTCAGTAAATTTTTATATAAATTTTTATATAAATTTTTATATAAATTTTTATAGCAAATCTTCGATTGATTTTTTTATATTTTCTTTCATTATTTCACAACTATGATTAAACTTTTCTTGGTCTCTTTTATTTAATTTTAGTTTTAAAATGTCTTTTACTCCTTGTCTATTAATTATAGCTGGTACTCCTATATATATGCCTTCTTGATTATATTCTCCTTCTTGATATGTTGAAACTGTTAGGATAGCATTTTCATCATTAAATATTGCTTTTATCAATCTATTTAATGCCATTCCAATTCCATAATATGTTGCTTTTTTCTTTTCAATTATTTCATATGCTGCATTCCAAACTTTATCGTGAATCTTTTTCAAGTCTTCCATTGGTAAATTGCTCTCTTCCATAATATCAGTCATTTTTTTACATCCAATGTAGCAATGTTCCCAAGGAACAAGAGAAGAATCTCCATGTTCTCCTAATATATATGCATGTACGTTTTTACTAGAAACTTCAAGGTATTCAGCTATTAAATATCTTAATCTTGCTGTGTCTAAAACAGTACCAGAGCCAATTACTCTTGATTTTGGAAGTCCTGAACTTTTTAAAACTACATAACTCATTAGGTCAACCGGATTTGTTGCTACTATAAATATTCCTTTAAAATTATTTTCCATAACATTTTTTGTAATATCTTTTATTATTTTTGCATTTTCTACTGCTAATTCTAATCTTGATTGTCCTGGTTTTTGATTTAAACCTGCAGTTATTACAACTATGTCAGCATTTTTACAATCTTTATAGCTTCCTGCTTTTATATTCATTTTATGTGGTGAATAAGGAAGACCATCTGAAAGATCCATTTCCTCTCCAATAGTTTTGTCCTTATTTATGTCTACTAATACAAGTTCATCGACTGTTCCTTGATTTAATAGCGAGTATGCTAGACTCGTTCCAACAAATCCAGCTCCAACGATTACAACTTTTCTATTATCATCCATAATAATTTCTCCTTTCTATTTAGCTTTATAAATTTTTTTAAGCTTTATTTAGATTTTTTATAAATTATTAAATATGTATTTATATTATATCTCTTTTTTATTTTTTTAGACATTATTTTTTATGAAATTGATAAATAATTATATTAAAAAAAGAATTAAAGTCGTTAAAAAATAACAACTTTAATTCTTTTTTACACGAGGTGATGGATTCGAACCATCATGTCTGGATGAACAGGCCAGTTGCTTTTCCTTTTAAGCTAACCCCGTATAGTAAGAGAGACCAGTAAAACTACCAGCCTCTCTCTATTTTAAGAGTGATGCGAGGACTATAACCTCTGTTTTTGAACTTACATCACTCGATGCAGGTAGTGGGACTTGAACCCACATTCTTGTTGTACTTTTAGTACATTGCTTTTCCATATTAAGCTATACCTGCTTGACGCGTGATGAGGGATCGAACCCCAGCCTTCACTTTCTATGGATTTTACCGATTATTACCGATATCACCATATACTTATGACGTGCTCCATTACACTATCACGCTTTACTACAAGGTCACAAACTGCGACGCATAAAATAATAATACCATAATTTAGATATAATGTCAACAGTTTTTCTTTAAATAATTGTTCTTTAAATAATTGTTTTTTATAGAATTACATTTACTTTTTCAATTGACTTTTTTTAGCAATTTACTCTGTTCTAAGACTCTTTACTGGATCTTGTTTAGATGCAACTTTTGCTGGAATAAGTCCTGCAATTATTGTAAGAACTACACTAATTACTACTAAAATAGCTCCTCCAACTAATGGTAAATGGCTTAAATTATTTACTTCTGCCACTTTTTCAATTATTAAATTTATTGGTATATTTAATAATATTGTAACTACTATTCCTATTACTCCTGCAAATAGTCCAACAATTAGAGTTTCTGCATTGAAAACTCTTGATACATCTTTTTTAGATGCTCCTATTGACCTCAATATTCCTATTTCTTTTGTTCTCTCTAGAACAGATATATAAGTTATTATTCCTATCATAATGCTTGAAACTACAAGAGATATTGATACGAATCCAATTAATACGTAGCTTATCATATCAACAATTCCTGTAACGGAGTTCATAAGCATTCCTACTAAGTCATTATAATTTATTACATCTCCTTCATTTCCATCAGCTTTTTGTTTTTCGTTATAGTCTGCAATTAATTCTTTTATAGTTTCCTTAGATTCGAAGTCTTTAGGATACAAATATATTGAAGATGGTTTCTCTAAATCTACAGAACCTAATTCATTTAATACACTTTCATATGTTGCTTCTGCTTGTTCTCTATATTGTGCTATCAAGTCTGCTAGCTGTTCTGCTGGAAGAGATTGTAGATACATTTTTTGTTGTGTGCTTAAATTATTTATGTTAAACTCTTCTTTATTAAATTCTAATCCTGTAATTACATTTACATCTGGATTTTCTTTTTGTTTTTTTACAATATCTGATTCATTTATTTTGTTTATTACATATTCCTCTAATTCTTTTGTATATAAGATTCCTCCCATTCCGCTACCAGATACTGTTGCATCTTCATTTGGTTTAATAATTCCAACTACTTTTATTTCTTCTGCATTATTTATTTTCTCTTTTAAGTAGTCTTCATCTTCTTTTTTATTTACCCATATATTATTTACATTTTGATAATAGTCTGTGTTTAATAATAGTTTGAAAGATAAATTTAGTATTTCGTCGAAACTATAACTTGCTTGTTCTGCATCAACTTTTTCGCCGTTACTAATTTTATCATACATTTCTTCTAATTCACTTTGGTCTCTTAATCCTAAAGCATATAATGTAAAATCACTTATTCTATTATTTTCGTCAACTAGAATTACTACTTCATTATAATTTTCAGGCATTTTTCCTGCAATTAGTTTATACATTTGCTTATTTAATTCATCATTTTCAAACATTTTTGACCAAACATCACTCATTATGAAGTTTGCTTGCATTTCATTTGGTGCCATTCCTATACTTTCTAAAACAGTATTTGGATTAACTTGAACTATACCATTTTCAGTATTACTCTTAAATAGTTGCAAATGTAAGTCATATTCATAGCTTACTGCAGTAGTATAGTCTTTAATGTTACTTTCTCCATTTTCTAAATACTTTTTAAAAAGTTCTAGATTATTAGTCTGCACTCTGCTACTCATAATAGACATTGTATCGCCTATTGTATTGTTTGAATATATTCTATTTTCTTCTTGTTCTTCAATACTTTGTCTATTAAGTTCTGCCTCCGTAATTGCTGAACCTAAATCTATTGATGCTGATTCTATGGTAAGCGGATATGATGTAAGTGTTTCTTCTTGAACTCTATTTATATATTCTTGCACTCCACTAGATAGCGATAAGATTAAGGCTATTCCTATTATTCCAATAGAACCTGCAAATGATGTTAAAATTGTTCTTCCCTTTTTAGTCATTAAATTGTTTAGGCTTAGTGATAATGCTGTTAAAAATGACATACTGGTCTTTTTATTCTTTTTTGTATTTTTTTCTTTTTCTGTTTCATCTTTCTGTTCTTTTGACTCATCAAATGGATTATTATCTCCAATAATTTTTCCGTCTCTTAATTCTATAATTCTTGTTGAATATTCTTTTGCCAATTCTCCATTATGAGTAACCATAATTACTAATCTATCTTTAGCTACTTCTTTTAAAAGTTCCATTATTTGCTTACTTGTTTTCGAGTCTAAAGCTCCAGTTGGTTCATCAGCTAAAAGTATGTCTGGATTATTTACTAAAGCTCTTGCAATGGCAACTCTTTGCATTTGGCCACCTGATAGTTGATTTGGCTTTTTATTTAAATGTTCTTCCAAGCCTACTTTTTTAAGTGCTTCTTTTGCTCTCTTTACTCTTTCCTTTTTTCCAACGCCTGAAAGAGTTAAAGCAAGCTCTATATTTGATAATACTGTTTGATGTGGTATTAAGTTATAGTTTTGGAACACAAATCCTATTCTATGATTTCTATATGTATCCCAATCCCTATCCTTATACTTTTTTGTGCTAATTCCATTAATTATTAACTCTCCAGAAGTATAATTATCTAGTCCTCCAATAATATTTAAAAGTGTAGTTTTTCCACTACCTGATGGTCCTAAAATTGAAACAAATTCATTTTCTCTAAAGTTAATGCTAACCTTATCTAGTGCAGTTTGCTTAAAGTTATGACTTTCGTATATTTTACATATCTTTTTTAATTCTAGCATTTATTCCTCCTAAAATAATTTGAAAATTACTTAATTATTTTATCACTTTTAGCTTATTATTAAAAGTAAATTTTGGAACTTTTATGTAATTTTTCTGTGAATTTTTGCTTTTAAAATACTTTAGTTTTATTTTAACTTTATTTTAATTTATATTTTATTTTAATAAGTTTATTTCAAATTCTATAAATTCATCATCATTTTTTACTTTAATGCTTCCATTATGCATTTCTATTATTTGTTTTGTAATTGCAAGTCCTAAGCCGGCTCCACCTGTTGCTGTACCTCTAGAATTATCTGCTCTGTAAAATTGTTCAAATATCTTTTCTAATTTATATTTTGGGATTTTTTCACATTTATTCTTAAATACAATATTTATACTATTTTCACTATCTTTAACATCTACATAAATAGTTGTATTTTCAAAACTGTAATTTATTGCATTCTTAATTAAATTTTCAAATCCTCTTGCTAACTTTTCTCCATCTCCAAAATACATTAATTTTTCTGGCTTTGTGATTTCCAATTTTAAATGCTTATTTTCAAGCATTGGATAACATTCTTCAGCTAATTGGTCAAACAAATAAGACAAATCAAGTTCTGATTTATTTATTGGCATGTCTCTAATATTATATCTAGTTATATCAAAGAATTCATTAGTAAGTTCTTCTAGTCTTTGTGCTTTTTTTAGTGCTATGCCTAGATACTTATTTCTTAGTTCTTCTGATATTTTATTTTCGTCAGTTAAAAGTGTCAAATATCCTATTACTGATGTAAGAGGAGTTTTTAAATCATGCGCCATATACATAACTAAATTGTCTTTTCTTTGCATAGCATCTTTTGCTTCATTTTGATTTTTTATTAAATCTATTCTAATTTTATTTAGTTTGTTTTCTAACAAATATAAATCATCTGATAGTTTAATTTCTTCTTCTGGATTTTTTAAAATTTTGTCAACAGCAACTATTGCTTCAACAATACTGTTATTCATCTTTTTTATTACTAAATATGAAATTATTGCAATAACTAATATTCCTAATATAATTAATATTTCTGTTTTATAATCAACTAATGCATCATAGGCTCGTTTGCCTAAATATCTAACTGTAGTGTTTGCAATGTCATCATTTAAAATATTATCGATTAGTTGTATTAGTATAAAATACGCAATGCAAGTATATATTATTATTTTTATAGCTGCTTTGATTGCCAGATTACTTTTAATTTTTTTTAATTCTTTTTCTATAACTTCTTTTTGCATAATATCTCCTATTCTAATCTATTTTATATCCAACTCCCCAAACTGTTTTTATGAATTTAGGATTTTTCGTGTTTTCTTTTAGTTTTTCTCTAATTCGTCTAATATGAACCATTACTGTATTATTGCTGTCAAAATATTTTTCTTTCCATACTTTTTCAAATAATTCTTCTGAACTAACCACTTCTCCTCTTTTTAAAGCAAGATATAGTATTATATCAAATTCCATAGGAGTCAAGTCTACTTCTTTATCATATAATTTACATATGTGTTTTTTGCTATCTATTGACAAGCCATTGATTTCAATTATTTCATCATTTTCTTTTTTATCATTATACTTAGTATATCTTCGCAGGGCTGATTTTACTCTTGCAATCAGCTCTAGTGGATTAAAAGGCTTTGTTATATAGTCATCTGCTCCTAAAGTTAGACCTGTAATTTTGTCTTTATCATCTATTTTTGCAGTAAGCATTATTATTGGAAAATTCAAATTTTTTTCTCTTATTAGCTTACAAATTTCAAAGCCATCTACTTTGTCTATCATAACATCTAAAATAGCTAAATCAATATTTTCATTTTCTATGCACTTTATAGCATCTTCTGATTTGTAAAATTTAAACACATTATATTCTTCATTTTTTAAATATACTTCAACTAAATCTGCTATTTCTTTTTCATCATCTACTACTAAAATATTCATTCTATCCCTCTTTTGGCTTGAATTATATCATATGTTGCTTTCATTTTCATTAGTTATTCCCAATTTTAAGAAAAAGTTAAGATTTTATTAATTATTTCTTAAAACACTATTTTGCCTAAAGTTTTAAAATTTAAATTAAGTTATCTTTTTATGAAAGAAGGTTTGCATATGAAAAATAAGAAGAAAAAGTGTTTTAGAAAGTTTTTATTTATATTGCTTGTCTTTTTTGCATTATTGTTTATATTAAATAAATCTATTAATGGTCTTTCAAGTTTTTTTGCTGATAATAAAATTAGTTTATCCAATAATGTTAAGAAAGATAGTTATGACGTAATTAAACTAGATAATAACCCAAATTACAAAGGAATAGGCCAAAAGAAAGTATCAAATACTGATGGTTACTTTACTACTTTTACAGATATTTCTGGTAAAACTTATAAAGAGTACAAGCAAAATGGTACATCATCTTGGGCAAATAATAATTACTGGGATGGAACTATGAAAGATACAGGTTGTGGTATTACAGCTATTTCTATAATTTTAAGTGCCTATGGACATAGTGAAACTCCTAATGATTTAAGATTAAAATATTATCCTGTTTTAAATGGTGATGAAATTTCTAAGGAACTATCAAGAACCTTTAAATTGAGTAATAGTGATTTTTGTTATGATAGTGTTAGATTATCTGAAAAATATATAACTGAAAATTTACGAAAAAATACTCCTGTTCTTATTTGTGTATGGAATAAACCTAAAAATAACCGTTGGACTACTGCATCACATTATATGGTTTTACTTGCTTGTGATGATAATGGTATGGTTTATGTTTCAAATCCTAACCGGATTAGATAATAACAGTAAAAGCTCAGGTTGGTATAATTTTGATGAGGTTGGTCCATATATTGCAAAGGCCCTCTTTATTAATTGATAGCATAGTATTTTCCCCTAAATGCTATAAAGAATTCTCTTAAAAAATTTTTTAGAGAATTCTTTTTTATGCGTATTATTTTTGCAAAAATTTATTAATTTTAAAAATCGATTTTGTGTCATAGTTTATCGTTAATGAAATTTAGTCATTTTTGTTATACTTTCCTCAAATTTTAGAAAACGAGGTAAAATATGACACTTCAAGAAGCTGTAAAACAAAGAATTAATAATTTATTAGATGATTTTGGTATTAATAAACACGAATTATCAACAAGAGCTGGTCTTCCAGATTCTACTATAAACAGTATTTTAAATGGTACATGTTCAACTGTAACTTTAACTACTTTATTACATATATGTGAAGCTTTTAATATGACTTTAAAAGACTTCTTTAATGATACTTCTTTCAAGAATATCACTAAAAAAGCTTTAGACAAATTAAAAGCTGAGTCTAAATGAAAGGAGTATAATTAATGTTACTTTCAAACGCAATTAGACAGAGAATTATTAATTTAACAATTTCAAATAATATAAAGAGTTTAAGAAATTTAGCTAAAAAAGCTAATATTTCTAGAGGAACACTTAATTATTTTATGTCTGGTGAAGGTAAGACATTGTATCTTTCTACACTTTATAATTTATGTCTTGCCTTAAATGTTGATTTAGTTGACTTTTTTGATGATTATCTATTTAATGATGTTATTGATGAAAGTGAAAAAAGTGCAAAATATTAAATATCTGTTTCATCATATTCAACTTCATAAGGTTTAGATTCTACACTAACTACTTTTGATGGTTCTGTATTTTCTTTATTATCTTTGCTATCTTTTTCTTTATTTTTGTTGTCTTCAGATACCTTTACTATTACATTTTCATGAACCATCTTATTTGTTTTGTTTAATTTTTTATCTAACATTTGAGTTGTTTTTTCTATTAAATCAGGTACTAAATCTAAAAGCTTATCTAATGAAGAACTGTGTGTTACTGGTAAAAGTTTTACTCCAGATGGTTGAACAACTATAAAAGCAATAGGACTTATACTTACTCCTGCGCCAGAACCTCCACCAAATGGTAATCTTATTTTTTCTTCTTCACTGTCTCCATCCTTGTCTCTATCTTTTTTGTCTTGCATTCCTTTTACTTTAAATTCACTGCCTCCTGCTGCAAAGCCAAAATTTACTTTTGACACAGGAATAATTATTATATTATTAGAAGTTTCAATAGGGTCTCCTATTATAGTGTTTACATCAATCATTTCTCTAATTGAATTCATTGCACTATTCATTAAACCTTCAATAGGATAATTACTCATATTCTTTTTATTTCCTCATAATATGCTTTTAAACATATTCTTTCTTTTATATTTACATTACAATTATTTCCAAGAATTGTATTTTTATACATTATTTTATTAGCTTTACAATATCAGTTGCCGGCATTGATAATACTAGTGATGCATTTATATTAAATATTGGTTTATCTAAATATAAAGCATTAATTTCATAGTTATAGTTTTGAGGTTTTATCTCATCTACTAAAAATGGCAAGGCTATTGATATTAATACAGTTAAAGCTGTTGTAGACAAAGCTGTAAAACTTGCATTATCTGTTCCTAAATTCATTAACAAATCTAGCTTTTCTAAATTTATATCTGGCAAATCTTCATCTATCTGCTTTTTGTCATCTTTTACAATTTTTTCAATATCTTTCTCTTCTCTTTTTAATTTTCTTTTTCTAATTTGCTTTCTTAAAAATTTAGCTATTCCATCATCTGAAACTCTAAAATTAAAAATTGGTACTTTATTTAATATACATAGTTGCAATTTTAAGATAAAATCTAAATGTTCAAATATTTTTAAATATTCTTTATCTTTAATTAGCGTTAGTATTCTTTTTAAATCCTCATAATCTTTTATAGTAAAGTCAATTAACTTTAGTTTAATGTTTGAAAGCATAATAGTAGTTATTATTAACAATATTATAAATATAATAATACCAACATAAAAAACTACCACTTTGGATTTCCTCCTTGTAGTAGTTTTTTCCATAATTTTAATATTTTATACTTTTTTCTTTTTGGTTACTTCAATATCACCAAAAAGTATTTCTTGATTTGTTTCTACTTTACTTCTTCTTGACATTTCTAGAAGTCCTGAAAATGCAGTTACAACTTCTTGTGGTTTGCATCTATTTAAAGAAAATAATTTGTTAAATACAAAATTAGAATTTTTTATTAATGCTCTAAACATTGTTTTTACTGTATCTCCTACAGTATAGTTTTCAATAATTGCTATTTTTTCTATATTTTTTACATTTTTATTTTCTCTAACACTAGTCTTTTCAAGTATTTCTTTGTACATATTAACTATGTCATCTACAGTATAATTAATTTCTAATTCTTGCTTAGGCAAACTAATTTTTTCTGGTTGCCTATAAAATCTTTTGTTATTTTCCGAATACATTTGACTAAATGTTTTTGTTATTTCTTTGTATTGCTTATATTCTATAATTCTTTGGATTAATTCTTCCTCGGAAATCATTTCTTCTTCCTCTTCAATTCGAGGAAGTAATTTTTTAGATTTTATGTAAAGCAAATTAGAAGCCATAACTAAAAATTCTGAAGTAACCTCTAAGTCCATTTCTTCCATCTTTTTGATATATTCAAGATATTGGTCTGTAATTTCATTTAAATTAACATCATAAATATCCATTTTATTAATGTCAATTAAATGGCATAACAAGTCTAATGGTCCTTCAAAATTTTGTGTTTTTATGTTGTATTTATTAGTCTCTAATGTAAATATGTTCTGCATCTTTTATGCTTTCCTCCATATATCCTTTTTTTCGTAAAAATAATTTTATATCTAGTAATTCCATATTAGATGATTTTTTAGTAAATATATTTACTGCTGATTTAGTTTCAAATTCACGTAATATTTCATAATTATCTGAAAAATAATCATCAATAATATTTTTATTAATTCCTTTATTTAATAGCTTATATTTCATTTCTTTAATAGACATATTTTTTAAAGCCATAAATTCGTTTACTGCTCTATCTATATAAGATGTATCATTTATATATCCTAGTTCTTTTAAGTTTTCTATTACATCTTCAAAAATGTTTTCGTCAAATTCGTTTTTAAACTTATTGCGTATTTCTGTTTCTGTTCTTTTTTTATACACTATATATTTTAGAACTCTATTTTTTACTCTGTCTATTTCTTCTAATTTGGAAAGTTTACTTAAATCATTAGTATATTGAAGATTAACACCTCTTTTTAATGCGCTTATATCTTTGCAATTAGCTATCTTTTTTAATTCTTCTAATTTTGCTTTTTCCAAGAATTTGTCCTTTCTTTTATTTTTGCCTAATTATTATTCTTCATCTTCATCTAAATCTTCTGGTTCATTTTCTTGTTCTTCATCAACAACTTCTTCTCCTAAGCTATTTTCAAATGCTTGGTCAAAGTTCTTTCTAATTTTTTCTTCAAGTTCTTCCATTACTTTTGGATTATCTTCTAAATATTTTTTAGCATTTTCTCTACCTTGACCTATTCTTTCGCCATTATATCCAAACCAAGAACCACTCTTTTCAACTAATCCTAGATTTATTGCTATATCTAATATATTACCTGATTTAGAAATTCCTTTTCCATATATGATATCAAATTCTGCCTCTCTAAATGGTGGAGCTACTTTATTTTTTACTACTTTAACTCTAGCTCTTGAACCAATAACTTCTCCATCTTGCTTAATATTTTCTACTCTTCTAATATCTAATCTAACAGATGCATAGAATTTAAGTGCTCTTCCTCCTGGTGTTGTTTCAGGATTTCCAAACATTATTCCTACTTTTTCTCTTAATTGGTTAATAAATACTATACAGCTATTTGATTTGTTAATAACACCAGCTAATTTTCTTAAAGCTTGAGACATTAATCTTGCTTGTAAACCAACGTGTGCATCTCCCATATCACCATCAATTTCTGCTTTTGGAACTAGGGCAGCAACTGAGTCTACAACAATTATATCTATTGCGCCACTTCTAACTAATGCTTCTGCTATTTCTAATGCTTGCTCTCCTGTATCTGGTTGAGATACTATTAAATTATCTATATCAACACCTAAATGTTTTGCATAAACTGGATCTAAAGCATGTTCTGCATCAATAAATGCTGCTTCTCCACCTTTCTTTTGAGCTTCTGCTATCATATGTAATGCTACTGTAGTTTTTCCAGATGATTCTGGTCCAAATACCTCTATAATTCTTCCTTTAGGTATACCTCCTATTCCTAAAGCAATATCTAAGCCTAATGCTCCTGTTGGAATAGCCTCTATATTTAATGCTTTATAATCTCCTAATTTCATTACTGAACCTTTACCAAATTGCTTTTCAATTTGTCCCATTGCTACTTCTAGTGCTTTTTTTCTTTCTTGATTAATTTTTTCTGTACTCATAATTTCCTCCTACATTTTATCTAAACAAGTGTTTGTACTTATTATATATTATTAAATTTTTTTGTCAATACTTTTTGCAAACATTTTTTCTATTTTAATTTTTCTTTTGCTACAATTTATTGTGTATAAACCCACTTACTGCTGTCTATACCATTTGTCAAAATTATAATATAAAAAATTTGAATTTGGTGAAAATTCTCCACCTACATTTAAATTTAATATTATTGTTCCTTTGTTTCTATAAAGTCCTATGTGTGGTACTTCTTCATTTGCTATTTTCTGTGCTTCTTTAAAGCTATTTACGTCAACTGCTTTTATTTTTTCAAATACTTCTTCATTGTAATAATTAGATATATTACCTTGTCCGTAGAAGTATGATAAATCTGGAGTTACAGAACTTACTACTCCTGTTAGAATTAATTGATAGTTTTTATTATTTAAGTATTCTTGGTATTTATTATCATCTACTTGCACAACATTTACTATAATACCAATGCTTGCTAATTGCTCTTTAATGCTGTTTGCTACTCTTACTCTTTCCTCACTACTTTTGCTTACTACTAATGATAAATTAATTTTTCTAACATAGCCATTTATATTTTTTTGCCATCTAGAATTAGCATAAGTCCAACCTGCGTTTTCTAAAGTTTGTTTTGCTTGGTCCTGATTAAATTCTATTACTCCTTCACTATTATACAAATAACTTCCATAATCTAATGGAGAATTAGATATAACTTTTGAACCTCCTAAAATAGTGTTTGCAATAGTTTCTTTATTTATTGCATAGTTTATTGCTTTTCTAACAGCTACATCTGATAATATATTGTCATTGCAATTAATTGACAAAAAGTCATATTCTCTTCCTGAATATTCTCTCTTGTTATATCCCATTGTTCCTACATAATCTGTATAATTTGTCATGTAAGTATTTACTATGTCAACATTGCCTAATTTAAAGGTATTAAAAATTTCTCCTATTGCACTATACTTTTGAAGTGTGATTGATTGAGTTTTTTGCGGATTAGTTTTAAATTTTCTCCATCTATCATTTTTTACTAATAAAATATTGTTATCATTTATGCTTGCAATTTTATACATGCCTGTCCCAATAGGAATTTTGTTAGAATTAACAAAATCTTCATTTAAGTAATATCTACTTGATACAATAGGAAATGTTAAATTATACTCAAAATAAGGTACTGGTGTATCTAAATTTATTATAAATGTTTCTGAATCAATAATTTCTATATTTGATATATGTTGAACATTTGCTGTATAAATAGAACCTGTATTTTTTATTTGCTCAATTGTATATTCTACATCTTTAGAAATTAAGCTACTTCCATCCTGCCACTTAATATTTGTATCTATTTTTACTTCATAGCTTGTATCTGATTTTTTTGTTATTGAGTTTGCTAAACAATTTTCTAATTTATAATCTGATGTTATCATAAACAAAGGGTCAAATATTAAATTATCAATATTAACTATTTCACGGTTTTTAGTTAAAATTGGATTCATAGTGTCAAAGTTTGTAATTCCCATTTTTAAGTTTTCTACAATGCTCATATCTTTATTTTGTTCAGCAGTAGAGTTGTTAGTATCATCTTCCTCGTTATTTTTGTCATTATTGCTATACAATATATAAATTGCACCACAAATTAGGGCAATTACTACTAATATAAAGATATATTTAAAAAAGTTGTTACCACCTGACTTCATTTTTTCTCGTATAATCAATTATATAGAAATATTAATCTATTTAATTGATTAATCCCTTTCTTTTAAATTTTTT
>CANQLM010000021.1 GCA_947624735.1 uncultured Clostridia bacterium
GAAACAGATACAGAGACAAAAGAAGAGACGACTAAGCAAATAACAGCAGGAGTAGTAATAGGAAATCCAGAATGGGATGCAAGTAGTCATACAGCGACAGTAACATTAAGTAAGGCAGAAGGAATAGGAGACAATTTATATATACAATATAAAGTAGAAGGAAAGACAGATTGGGCAGAAGGAAACAAAGTAACAGGACTAGTAAATAAAGATAAAGTAGTAGCGAGATTATGGGATAAAAGACAAGGAGGAGAAGAGACAGATAAAACAATAACAGACACAATATTACCAAAGGTAAAAACATTAAGTGCAGGATATACAGATGTAACAATAGAAGAAGCAATAGACAATGAAAGTGGAATAGTAGGATATGCGGTAACAGGGACAGATGCAAAACCAGGAAAAACAAGTTTTACAAGTATAGATAAAACATATAAGATAAGTAGCTTAAAAATAAGTACAGGAATAGTGAGAGACACAACATATTATGTATGGGTAATAGATGATGCAGGAAATATAAGTGATGCAAAATCAACGAAAACAAGTATAGAGACATATCAAATAACCTATAATGTAAACGGAGGAAGTGGAGGACCAAAAAACGCTCAAACAAAATATTATGGAAGAACATTAAAATTAGATGCAACAAAACCAACAAGAACAGGGTATACATTCCAAGGATGGTCAACAACAAAAGCAAGAGCAAACGCAGGGACAATAGATTATGCAGCAGGAGCAAATTATACAGCAAATGCAGGAGCAACATTATGGGCATCTTGGAAATTAGCAAATTTAGATTTATTAGCAACGGGAGGATTTAGTACTTATATGCCTACAGGGGCTATAGCACGCCAAATTAATGGATATATAGAGGTTACAGATAAGTCTGCATCTGAATATGGAGCCGCTGCAATATATAAATCGGTTGATTTTACAAACTATAATAAAATGGTTTTAACTTTTTCTAGATATCGGTAATTATGCACCAGTAAGATGTGGAGTATTTAGTTCAAGTCCAGCTAGAACTTTTTCAGACGGATTATTACTAGTTGGAACAGAAGAAAATGTTACAAAAAAACAATATGATGTTAGTTCTTTAAAAGGTTCTTATTATATAGGAATTCATATATATTCAACACAGACGGATCATGTAGCATGGGGAAAAGTAACAGAATGGTATCTTGTACCGTAGTATAAAACTAATTATAGAAATTAATATACACAAAAAGGGACTATAAAAAGTCCCTTTTTAAGTTTATATTAAACTCTATAAATTTAAGTAAAAATACTTTTTGACATTTTCCATATTTTCGTGTAAAATAGAATAAGTTGATTAATAAACTTACGAGGAGTATTTATGGACAATATTATAATAACTAAAACAGACTATATCGAATACTTACAATTTAAAAAATTATTAGAATTTCAAGATGATTTACTTCATGCCTATTCTTTGAAAACACATAGAATAGGTTTTAGAAGAGGTGGAAGAAACTATACAGCTGATGAAAGTTACAATAAGCTTTGCATAGCACTTGAAATAAATAGAGCATATTTAGTACATCCAGACCAACAACACACAGATAATATATGTGAATATAATGAAGAAGACTCTATGTCTCTTGCAAAGGTAGATGGAATAATAACAGATATGCCTAATATAGCAACTGTTTTAACATTTGCAGATTGTATGTCACTTTTAATGTATGATCCAAAGAATAAAATCTTCGCAAATATTCATTCTGGTTGGAAAGGCACAACTAAAAGAATTGGAGAAAAAGCAGTATACAAGATGGTTACAGACTATAACTGCAAACCAGAAAATATAATTTGTTGCCTTGGACCTTGCATAAGAAAAGACCACTTCTTAGTAAATGATGATGTAAAAGAAATTTTTGAAAATGAGTTTTCAGATATTTGCAAAAAGAACAATATAATTGAAGAAACAGAGTACACTAATGAAAAAGGAAAACAATATAGAATTGATACAGTTCTTTTAAATAGAATAATCTTAAAAGAAAATGGATTGATAGACGAGAATATAATAGATAGTAATTTATGTACTGTATGTAATAGTGGAATGTTTCATTCAAGGAGAGCAGAAGGCGAAGAATACCAAGCAAATGCAAGTTTAATGATGCTAAAAAAACATTAAAATAATACATATAATAATTTATTAAAAAGGGAATAATTATGTTTGATAATTGGGAAGACTTAGAAAATAGTATTAAAGGTTGTAATAAATGTAAATTAAATAATGGAAGAACTAATATAGTTTTTGGTATCGGAAACAAAAATGCAGACATAATGTTTATTGGAGAAGGTCCTGGAGCGGATGAAGACAAAGAAGGAAAACCTTTTGTCGGAAAAGCAGGAAAATTAATGGACAAGGCTTTTGAAGGACTAGGAATTAATCGTGAAAATGTTTATATTGCAAATATTGTAAAATGTAGACCACCACAAAATAGAGTCCCTGAAAAAGATGAAGCAGTAGCATGTCTTAACTATTTAAGAAATCAAGTAATTTTAGTAAAACCAAAAGTTATAGTATTACTAGGAAGTACGGCATTAAAAAATATTTTAGGAGAAGAACATTCAATTACAAAAGAAAGAGGTATTTTTACAGACAAAAAAGATATTAAATATTTACCAACTTGGCATCCAGCAGCACTTTTAAGAGATGAAAACAAAAAAATAGATTTTTGGAAAGATTTAAAAGAATTAAAAAAATTAGCGGAAGAACAAAACCTTAAAATATAGAATAGGAAGTGTTATTTTATGAAAGAAGAAATAAGAAATTATTGTTTAAATTGTAAAAATAAACCTTGCTCTCTTAAAGGTTGTCCATTACATAACAATATACCAGATTTTATTCATGAAGAGAATTTAGAAAAAGCATTTAATATTTTGTGCGAAACAACAGTTCTTCCAGCTATTTGTGGAAAAATATGCCCTCATCAAAAACAATGTCAAGGAAGTTGCATAAGGGGTATAAAAGGAAATAGCGTATCAATAGGTGAAATGGAAGAATTTATTGGAGCCCAATCTATTAAAAATTCTTATAAAATCAAAAAAAATATAGATTTAAAACTTAAAGAAAAGAGAGTAGCTATTGTAGGCGGTGGTCCAGCAGGACTTACTTGTAGTGCTTTTCTTGCAAAAAAGGGTGTTAAAGTTACAATTTATGAAAAGTATAATGAACTAGGTGGAATACTAACGCATGGAATTCCGGATTTTAGACTAGATAAAAAAATAGTTAAAGCTACTATAAATAAAATAATTGATTTAGGAATTGAAGTTAAACTAAATAAAACACTTGGAAAAGATATAAAAATAGAAGAATTAGCACAAGAATATGACGCTGTGTTTGTTGGAATAGGAGCTAATATTCCAACAAAAATGAATATAGAAGGAGAAGAACTAAAAGGTGTATTTGGCGGAAATACGTTATTAGAAACAGGCAATCATCCAGATTATAATGATAAAAAAGTAGCAATAATAGGTGGCGGAAATGTTGCTATGGATATGTGTAGAACAGCTAAAAGATTAGGTGCTAAAGAAGTTAGCATAATATATAGAAGAGCAGAAGAGCAAATGCCAGCTGAGAAAAAGGAAATAGAAGAAGCAACAAAAGAAGGAGTAAAATTTTTATTTCAAACAAATATACTAAAAATACTTGGAAAAGACAATCAAGTAGAAAAAATAGAATGTATAAAAACAAAATTAATACAAAAGGAAGGAGAGACAAGACTTTCTCCAGTTAATATTGATGGAACTAATTTCTTAATAGACATTGATTATGTTATAATGGCAACAGGTTCTAAACCAAATGATGAAGATATTAAGCCGTTTGAAAAAAATAAATGGGGATACATATCTGTAAATGAAAATATGGAAACATCAATTTCTAATGTATTTGCAGGAGGAGACATTATAGGAGAAAAAGCAACAGTGGCATATGCTGCAAAATCTGGAAGAGATGCGTCTGAAAAAATTATTGAGTATATGATGCATTAATATGAACTAATCGAAGATTAGTAAAATTAAAAATAACCCCTACTTGTTAAATTAATTTAACAGTAGGAGTTATTTTTTATAAGTTATTTACATCTTGATATTCTGAGTTTTTGCGTGCAAATAGATTTTTAAAACTATTTATAATAATAGATAACTTAGATTTATTAACAACAGTAAGATAATTTTTATCTTTATTTGTAATTTCTTCGTATTTTCTATCTATTTCAAGCATTTTTGAAAGATAATAGTCATTAAAAAATGTGTAATCTTCTGCAGTTCCAATTAAAATGCTATAACTATATAATCTTTTTCTAAATTCTTCAATTTCATTAGTAGTTCGAACTTCTTTTGCTCTTGCGTTAAAATATGAAGTTAAAATTAAATTTTGTGTATCAAAAAATGTCTTTTTTATTAAAGATTTATAATGATTTATAGTATCAGTCGCATTCTTAAACTTGTAATAAGACATATCTTTAGTCTGAATCTTCATATTTATTTTTATAATTTTTTCTTCTATATCTAGTAACTTATCAAAATTCTGCTGAATTTTAAAAGCAGGTTTTTCTCCAAATAAAAATTTAAATTTATCAAAAAAAGCATTATTTGAAAAAAATGTACTTTCAAAAAGAACAGCAAATCCTGTTAAATATCCAATTTGCTTTATTAAATTACAAAGAAGAGGGTAATAAGAAGGACTATCTGTAGGAAATGTAATCCCGTAATATGTAACAGTATCACGAGCTTCAGAGTTTGCAAATGACGACATAAGTTGTACAGATGCCTCATTAAGTGCAAGTCCGTAAGACTTTAACTTTAAATAAGAGCATAACCCAAGCCTGCGTAAGTTTCCATTGGAATCTTTTATCTCTTGAAAGTGATGTACTATTTCATGAAAAGCTAAATTTTTTATTTCTTCAAAGCTAATACCTTTTCTAAAATAAAGAGTCTCATTTCTATAATAATAACATGCATCAGACATTCCCGAAGGCATATCAGCTATATACATATTAAGTCTAGAAATACGAGTAAATATATCATTGTAATCTAAATTAAAATCAGGAAATTTAGAGCAAAGTAAATTAGCAGTATGCATAGCAATCTCATTTACATTAAAAGTGTTAATTGGGCATATTGCATTTATTCCATTCTTTTGTAGCTCTTGTTCTATTGAAATCATTAAAATTCTCCTTTGTTTATTAACAATAATTATACACTATAAAATGCAAAATAATATAACAGAAATATTAAAAAAATGTAACATTATAGTAATATTATTTCATTAAAATATATAGATTTTTATGTATTTATGTAGTATAATGTATACATTAAATCCTACGGAAAAAGTCATATTAAAAAATTAAGTACATCAAGACAAATGCTAAATTAATAAAAAGCATTTGTATGAGGAAAGGAATTAAAAATTTTATGTATAACTTTAAAGAGGTAGAAAAAAAGTGGCAGGACAAATGGGAAAAGGAAGGAACATTTAATGCTAAAGAAGATTACAGTATGCCTAAATGGTTTGGACTTATAGAATTTCCATATCCATCAGGACAAGGACTTCATGTTGGACACCCAAGAAGTTACACAGCTTTAGACATAGTTGCAAGAAAAAGAAGAATGCAAGGATATAATGTATTGTATCCTATTGGTTTTGATGCTTTTGGACTTCCAGCAGAAAATTATGCAATAAAAAATCATATACATCCCAAAATTACAACAGAACAAAATATTGCACACTTTAAGGAGCAATTAAAGTCAATTGGATTTTCATTTGACTGGTCTAGAGAAATAAACACAACAGACCCAGATTATTATAAGTGGACACAGTGGATTTTTATACAATTATTTAAAAAAGGATTAGCATATAAAACTACTATGCCAATAAATTTTTGCACAGGATGTAAAGTAGGTCTAGCAAATGAAGAAGTTGTAAATGGTGTTTGTGAAAGATGTGGAAGCCCTGTTGTTCAAAAGGAAAAATCACAATGGATGCTAAAAATTACAGAATATGCACAAAGATTAATAGATGATTTAGATGATGTAGACTTCTTAGAAAAAATAAAAGCACAACAAAAAAATTGGATAGGAAGAAGCGAAGGAGCGGAAATAAACTTTAAAATTAAAGGAACAGATGATTCTTTACTAGTTTATACAACAAGACCTGATACAATATTTGGAGCAACTTACATGGTAATTTCTCCAGAGCATGAATTTATAAAAAAGCATGAAGATATGATTGAAAATCTTGATGAAGTAAAAGCATATCAAGAAAAGGCATCTATGAAATCTGACTTTGAAAGGTCAGAACTAAACAAAGAAAAAACAGGTGTTGAAATTAAAGGAATAAAGGCAATTAATCCAGTAACAAATGAAGAGATTCCAATATGGATTTCTGATTATGTATTAATTACTTATGGAACAGGAGCAATTATGGCTGTTCCTGCACATGACCAAAGAGATTATGAGTTCGCTAAAAAATTTAATTTGCCAATAATACAAGTAATAAAAGATAAAAATGAAGAACTTAAAGAAGAATTAAAAGAGGCTTATACTGATATTGAAAATGGTATTGCTATTAATTCAGGATTTTTAAATGGCTTATCATCTAAAGAAGCAATCAAAAAAGCAATAGAATATATTGAAAAAAATAACCTTGGGACAAGAAAAGTAAATTATAAACTTCGTGATTGGGTATTTTCTCGTCAAAGATATTGGGGAGAACCAATACCAATGGTATATTGTGAAGATTGTGGTTGGGTTCCAGTTCCAGAAGAAGAGCTTCCACTTAAACTTCCAGAAGTTAAAGATTATGAACCAGGAGAAAATGGAGAATCACCACTTTCAAAACAAACTGAGTGGATTAAAACAAAATGTCCACACTGTGGCAAAGAAGCAAGACGTGAAACAGATACAATGCCTCAATGGGCAGGTTCATCTTGGTATTATCTAAGATATATGGATCCACATAATGATCAAGAATTTGCATCTAAAAAAGCTCTAGAATACTGGTCTCCAATAGATTGGTATAATGGAGGAATGGAGCATACAACACTTCATTTATTATATTCAAGATTTTGGCATAAATTTTTATATGATTTAGGATTAGTTCCAACAAAAGAACCTTATCAAAAACGTACATCACACGGAATGATATTAGGTGAAAATGGAGAAAAAATGTCTAAATCAAAAGGCAATGTTATAAATCCAGATGATATAATAAGAGATTTTGGAGCAGACAGCTTTAGAGTATATGAAATGTTTATGGGACCATTTGACCAAACAGCACCATGGTCTATGGAAAGTATTAGAGGATGCAGTAAATTCCTAGATAGAGTATGGAGTTTGCAAGACATATTAGTAGATGGAGAAGAATATTCTAAAGAATTTGAAACAATGATGCATAAAGCAGTTAAAAAAGTTTCAAATGATATCGAAGAGATGAAATATAATACTTGTGTATCAACATTTATGACAATGGTAAATGAATTTAGCAAAGCTAAAAAAATTAATAAAAAAGAATATGAAACATTTTTACAATTATTAAATCCATTTGCTCCTCATATCACAGAAGAAATATGGGAAAGACTAGGAAATAAGGAAGAATTAGCATATACACCTTGGCCAAAATATGATGAGGCAAAGACAATTGATGAAACAATTGATCTCCCAATTCAAATTAATGGAAAATTAAGAGCAAACATTGACATAAAAAAAGATGAAGAAAAAGACAAAGTTAAAGAACAAGTACATGCTGATGAAAAAATAAAAGGTTATATAGCAGGAAAAGAAATTGTAAAAGAAATATACGTTCCAAATAGAATATATAACATAGTTGTAAAATAAAAGGAGAAATTTAAAATGTGGAAACCGAAAACTACAAAAAGTAGTAAAGATTCAAAAGACAAGACAAAAGACAAAAAATTAAAAAATACAAAAGATGAAAAAACAAAAAATAAAAGAAATCTAAAGATAGCCTTTGATATCTTAGCCGTATTTTGTGTTGCTATATTTTGTATATCAATAGTACCAAAAAGTTTTCAAAATGACACATTTTATACAATAAAGATTGGACAATTAATTAGGGAAAATGGAATAGATTATCAAGACCACTTTTCATGGCACGATAATTTACCATATATGTATCCACATTGGTTATATGATGTTATAATGTCAATGATATTTGACTTTGCAGGAGGATATTTAGGACTTTATATTTCAACAGTAGTATTGTCTATAATGTTAGGTGTGGTCATATATTTCGCAAACAAAAAGATTTCTAAAAATGCAGTTATTTCATTTGTCTTGACACTTGGACAAATGGAACTGATGCGAGAATATGTTGCAGCTAGAGCACAACTTGTAACGTTTGTACTTTTTGCACTAACCATTTTGCTAATAGTAAAATTTTTGGAAAAACCTAAATGGTATTATGCTTTAGGACTCATAATTATACCACTAATTATAGCTAATATACATTCAGCAGTTTTCCCATTCTATTTTATACTTTATCTGCCATTTATAGCAGAGTATGCAATAATAGCGATTCTGGACTTCCATATTCCACATAGAGTGTTCCAAATGTGGATAAAGAATAGAATAAAAGTCACAAACAAGAAATTAAAAAAGGCTAAAAATGAAAAAATAGAAAAATATCAAGCAAGTCTTTTAAAGCTTAACAAAATATTAGATAAATCAAATCAAGTATTTGAAACAGATTTAATAAAGCAAAATGATAGAAGGAAAAAGCCTTATAAAGTTATACTAGAAAGAAATGACAATGTATTAAAACTATTTGTTATAATGATAATATGCATATTTACAGGATTACTTACTCCAATAAAGGACATGCCTTATATGTATACTTATAAGATAATGCAAGGAAATACAACTGATAGTA
Organism: uncultured Clostridia bacterium; assembly: GCA_947624735.1. Lineage (GTDB taxonomy): Bacteria > Bacillota > Clostridia > TANB77 > CAG-508 > CAG-793. Next base: position 8,918 of record CANQLM010000021.1, read on the forward strand.
TAAATGAACATTTACCATTAACTCTAATTGAAAATATACCAATATTAGTAACTTTAACAATAACATTTTCACTAGCTATATTTACAAAAGTTAAGATTAAGCTAAGAGATATATTCTTCTTTGGAGGATTAACATTACTTGCACTTATGAGTAGAAGACAAGTATCAATGCTTATTATATTTGGTGGAATGGTAGTAGGTTCAATATTATCAAATTTAATAGAAATGTATGACAAAAAGGGAACAGAAGAATTTATGGAATATACAACAAGCATCATGGGAGAAATACTTACTATTTTACTAGTATTTACAGTAAGTTTCAATTTGTATAAACCAAATCTTAATGCGAATTATATTAACACAAGTTCATATCCAGTAGAAGCTACAAAATGGATAAAAGAAAATTTAGACTACAAAAATATTAAATTATTTAACGATTATAATTATGGAAGTTACTTACTATTAAATGATGTACCAGTATTCATAGATTCAAGATGTGATTTATATACTCCAGAATTTAATGGAACATATAATAAAGAAGAAAAGAAATATGAGGGACAAGATATATTCTCTGACTATGTAAATATTGCTAATATCTCAACTTGGTATGAAACTAAATTTGAAGAATATAAAATAACACATGTAATTTGTAAAACAAATTGCAAGTTAAAAATGTTATTATCAAGAGATTCAAAATATAAAGAACTATATAAAGATTCAAACTTTATAATATATGAAAGAGAAGCTCAAGAATAATTTGAAAGCAAAATTTAAAAGTATAATCTAAGAATAATTTATAGGATGTTAAAATGAAAGAACTTATTTTTAAAGTAAATATAAATGATATAAATCAAAGGCTTGATACTTATGTAGCAAGCCTTGATGCAGTTCTATCAAGAAGTATTGCTCAAAGATTAATAAAAGAAAAAAAAGTAACGGTAAATGGAAAAAACATAAAAGAATCTTACAAAGTAAAAGAAAATGATGAAATAAAAATTATATTAGATGAACCTAAAGAAACCAGCATAAAGGCTGAAAATATTAAATTAGATATTGTATATGAAGATGAATATATAGTTGTTGTAAATAAACCAAAAGGTATGGTAGTTCATCCCGGAAATGGAAATACAGAGGGAACTTTAGTTAATGCTGTTTTAAACCATTGTAAAGGAACACTTTCAGGTATAGGTGGTGAAATTAGACCAGGTATAGTACATAGATTAGACAAAGATACATCAGGATTGATAATTGTTGCTAAGTGCGATGAAGCACACATAAAAATATCTGAACAAATAAAAAATCACGAAGTAACCAAAATATATACTGCATTAGTAAAAGGTAATATTGCAGAAGATAATGCAACTATTGATATGCCTATAGGAAGAAGCAAACAAGATAGAAAAAAGATGGAAGTAAGGAAAGATGGAAAAAGTGCAATTTCGCATATAGAAGTAATTAAAAGATATGGAAATTATACTCTTTTAAAAGTAAAGATTGATACAGGAAGAACACATCAAATAAGAGTGCACCTAGCTAAAATTGGTCATCCTGTAGTAGGAGATGAAGTTTATTCAAGTGGAAAAAATGATTTTAATGTAAAAGGTCAAATGCTTCATAGTACAATCTTAGAATTTACTCATCCAATTACAAATAAAAAATTGCATTTAGAAGCGGAATTACCAGAATATTTTAAAACAGTATTGAATCAGCTAGATTTGGCAGTTAATTAACTAATTTGAAAGGAATTTGTTATGGAATTAAGACTTCAAAAATTTATTGCAGATTGTGGCATAACATCAAGAAGAAAAGCGGAAGAATTAATTAAGCAAGGAAGAATTAAAGTCAATGGAAAAGTAGTTTTAGAGCTTGGCACAAAAGTAAATCCTGAAAAAGATGAAATTAAATTTGATGATAAAGTCATAAACATAGAAAACAAAAAAGTATATATTCTTTTAAATAAGCCAATAGGATATGTAACAACAGTATCTGACCAATTTAAAAGAGACACAGTAATGGACTTAATAAAAAATATAAATGTAAGAGTAGTTCCTTGTGGAAGATTAGATATGTATACATCTGGAGCACTCATCTTATCAAATGATGGAGACTTTATAAATAAAATAACACATCCAAAAAATGAAATAGAAAAAACTTATAATGTAACATTAGTTGGAAAAATTACGCCAAGCGATGTAGAGAACTTAAAAAATGGTGTTGAAATTGATTTAACGGAAAAAGAATATACTACTGCTCAAAATAATAAAATTAATAAAAAATATAAAACAAATCCAGCAAAAGTTAAGATACTAAAAATAGATGAAGAAAAAAATCTATCAAGACTTCAAATAACAATTCATGAAGGAAAAAATAGAGAAGTAAGAAAAATGTGCGAAGCTATTGGAAAAAGAGTTATAGCACTTCATAGGGCTAAAATAGGCAATATAGATGTAAAAGATTTAAAATTAGGAAGTTGGAGATATCTAAAAAAAGAAGAAATAGAAAAACTAATGAAATAAAAACAAAGGAAAATTAAAATGATGTACCAAAGATTTATCCCAGAGGGATGGGAAGAAAAAGAAAAAAGTTATTCGTATGAAGAATTAAAAAACGCATTAGAAAATAATACTATTTTAGAAGGCAAAATAAACAATATCGATAATAAATATAATGCGTATATAAACTTAGGAAATAATATTAAAGGTATAATTCCTAATAAAAAATTAGGCATACTTATAAAAGGAAATCCATATGTGCAATTTAAAGTAGAAAATATAAAAAATAATACTTGCTATTTATCAAGAAAAGCAGTTAAAGAAGAGAGTATGTCTTGGGCTATTAATGATTTAAATAATGGCGATGTAGTAGATGGAATTGTTAGAAATATCAAGCCATATGGAGCGTTTGTCGAAATTGGAGGAGGGGCAACAGGACTTTTATATATAAACGATATATCAGTTGCAAGAATGAAAACTCCTGAAGAAAAATTAAAACTAGGACAAAAGATAAAAGTAAAGATAAAAAATATTGATAAAGAAAATAAAAAATTTTATTTATCTTATAAAGAACTATTAGGAACATGGCAAGATAATATAAAAGATTTAAAAGAGGGAGCAATAGTCCAAGGAATAGTTAAAGAAACTACTAAAAATAAGGATGGAGTCTTTATAGAATTAAAACCAAATCTCGTTGGAATGTGTGAATATAAAGAAGGTATCCAGTATGGACAAAAGGTTGAAGTTAAAGTAAAAAAAATAATTCCAGAAAAGAAAAAAATTAAACTATCTATTGTATCTTGTTGACATAAGTGATATAATATAAAAGTGTAATAGCTTTATTTTATAAAGTAAATTTATTTATTAAAATAAGCTAATTATTCTATAAAATAATTTTTGTAGGAGGAAAAAATGGTAGCAGATAACGAAATAAAAACAACAGTATCTCCATTTAGAATAAGAGAAGGAGAAATTAAAGTATTTGATGGAAAAGACGGATATGTGTCTATGAATCAAATTATACAAAAGATGAATTTAGGACATATAAGTGACATTCACTTTAAGATTCTAGACTTAATAAATAAATATGAATTTTTAACGTCAAGACAAATATTTCAAATATTAGAATATGAAAAAGCAGATATTAAAAATCAAGATAAATTAAATAATAAATTAGACCAACTAATTAGAAGTAAAATTCTTACAAGATATTATTTTACTTCACCAGAGGGAAGTGGAATATATAGAGTATATTGTATGGAAAAAATGGGCAAATACTTGCTTACTTCAAGAGAAGTAGAATGTAAGTGGCAACCTAGCGATAATGCTAAGCCTGTAGAAATGATTAAGAAAAAATTAGCTGGTAACCAATTAGTTATTGCATATATGAGAAAAGTAAAAGCATATTCAGACTTTAAATTAAAACCAATTATTCAAGCAAAAGTAATGAACAAACAATTTAAACCAACTGTTAGTATAGATTTAATGTTCAATAGAAGAAAACTAAGTTTTGTTTTTGAAGTAATTAGAAGAAATGAAGGCTGGAAAAATAAACTTATTGAAAGAATGAATTTGTGGAAAGATTTTTACGACAATTTTACACCAGGAGATTCTGGATTTTTATCAATTCCACAATTAGTATTTGTATGTGAAGATGATAGGCATATGGCAGAAACATTTAAAGTATTAGTAACTAATAATATCAAAATACAAAAAATAAACTATTATTATACAACAGATTTACATCAAAATAGTGACTCGTTAAGTAAGAGTTTATACGACTTTATTGAGGAAAATGGAAAGTATAAAATAAGAAATGTAGAAGCAAAAGTATTGATATAAATTTTCAATGTAGAAGCAAAAGTTTTAATATAAAAAAAGATTCGTTATAATGAAATTCATTATAACGAATCTTTTTTAATTATTATTGTTATTGTTACCTTTTCTAAAATTAAATGTAATTGCATCACTATTATTGATATCAAAATTTAAATCAGAATGATCAAGTTGTATTGGATCTACGTTTCCAGTTCCATCATCTTCAAAGTGAGTATTTGTAGCAAGTAAACCTTTTTTTAAAGTTGGTTTTGATGTTACTTCTTCTGTAATACCATTTGTAAACTTTGCAAAATTATAGAATTTTACTTCTTGTTTTTCTTTATATTTTGAAGATAGGAAGTCTAAGTTAGCAGTACCATTTTCTATAGCACCTTTAACATTCTTTATCTTGTACATACATTTCTTGAATTTTAATGACTGAACTTTACCTGCTTGATATTTTAAAGTATAACCATATTGAGCACTCTTTTTGTCATCATATTTTAAGTTTGCAGCATTAAATGCAGTTTCTTTAACTGTCCATTCCTTCTTATCACCAAGCTCTTTAGACCACCATTCATTATCTTCTGGTGAATTGTTACCAAATACTATCTTGTTGTTACAATTAGAAATGATTGTATTTCCTAATTTTTCACCTTGAGCTAATAATTGTGACCTTGATTGAGCAGATACAACTGTTCCAATTCTATATTTTCTATATACAGTAAATATTGCTTCTGTAGCTGGACAAATAAAATCTGGGAACTCATCAATGTATAAGAAGTGAGGAATACGTGTATTTTCATTTCCAGGTCTTCTTAATACAGAGAATTGCATCAATAGCAAAAAGAAAAGTCCAAATGCTTTATGTGCTGTTTCTCCTAAATCTCCACGGCGTGTGCAAACTAAGTTTACTTCACCGTTTTCTAAAACTTTATCATAATTAATATTATTAACTCTGTTACATAAAATGTTTTTTACACCAGGATATCTCAAAAGTGTATCTAATTGTGCCATTGGTATTGCAACTGCTTTATGCATTTCATTAATGTTAGGACTATCTTTAAAGAAGTTCTTTTTAAAATATCCAATTTGATTTGAATAAGTTTCTGATAATTCAGAGTCTTGTTCAAGTATTTTGCACATTTTTTCTATAAGGTCAAAATTATTTAATAATTTAAGCATATCGTCGATATTTGGAAGTTTACCACCATTTAAAATAGGGTAAACAACTTTTAATAAAATAGCTAAATTTTCAATAATTTGATTTGAAAGATTTTCTTGATATGCTTTTTCCATTTCTGGATTTTTGTCAGTATAGTAACCTTTCAAAACAGTTGATATTGATAAAGCAGTTTGAACTGGGTCATCAAATGCAAATGGGTTTAATCCTATAGAATTGATATTGTCTGGGTCTATCAAGTTATAAGAAATACCAAAGTTATCACAAATATTTTTAACTTTAGAAATTGTTTCATTGTCTGGAGCCATATATGTAATACCTAAATTCCTATATATAGGTTTTGAACCTGCATCTGAGTATACTAACTTTTTGAAATATGCATTAAATACATTTCTCTTAGACTCAACTGGAAGTAACATATTTAAACTAAAGTTATTATTTATATAATCATTATCATAAGGAGCATTTAAAGTGGCAATACCAGTTTTAAGTGCTGCAAAAGCTAATGTTTTAGAAGATTCTCTATAAAAATATTTTTTACTAATATCTTGTGCAACCCATGGTTCAAATATAAGTGATGTTTTACCAGAACCTGAAACACCAACAACTAAAGTTGAATCAAATCTCCTTATCTCAGCTAATTTTACATCATGTCCGTGGTCTTTATCTGTACCAATAAAAAGTTCTGTTGTATAAGGTCCTACACCAACAGACTTATCTGCCAAACTAATTCCATCATAATCGAAGATAGAATCCTTCATATCTTTAGAGTCATTAATTCCTTTATATAATCTATCAAATATTAAATGTGCTGTAGAAAGTGGAAGTGCTATTGCTATAGAAGATAAAGCTGGTTTAATTAAATATGCAAATTCTGATACAATAGTTGTATAACCAGGAAGTGATAATAAACCAAACCAAATTAATTCATTTAGCCACTCAGTCACCATTGTAATAGTTAGAATATAAAGGATTGTATAATATGCGTAAACCCACTTAAGTTTGTCGTCATCACATTTTATAAACTTTGATGTGAAGCAAAATAAAAACGCAAATATAGGGAATAAGAATGCAATTCCATATGCAATAGGTCCCCAATAATTAGATGCGACACCAGTAAATACAATTAGTAGAAACTCTACTAATCTATCTATTACGATATATACAGTGATTAATGATAAAATATAGGTAAAAAAAGTATTTCTATCTGTTTGCAAAAACTTTAAAAATTTATCTAATAATTTCATACTCAATCCCTTTCATCCGTATACTTATATTATCCTACAAAACGACAAAAAAAACAAGTCTTTTGAGCAATTTTTTTATTCTTTTATAAAATTATTTTTTCACTTATAAAAACTATATTTTATAAAAAGTAAAAAAATGAAAAATTTCCCTACTTAAAATAGCAGGGAAATTTTTCTAAAACAATTAAGTACAAGTAAATTCTTGATAATAAGGTGTTGTATGCAAGAAACCATTAATTATTCCACATACCATATACTGCTCAGATTTCAAGATTTTGTGATAGGTGATTTCATCAATATCAAATTCATTACCTTGTGAAGAAATGATTGATTCAAAATCTTTCGCTGAGAATTTTTTGGTGATGCGAGAATCTCCATAACCTAAAGCAGAATCTAAGTGCAATTTGCGGTACATAATATCATAGATAAAAGCAGGTAATTCTTCTGTATCTTTTAACTTAAGGATAATAATTTCAGCATCTTTATTTTTTCCCCAAGATGTTGTTGCTGCAATAATATTATCCCCTTTAACAATACCGCAATATGT
>CANQLM010000022.1 GCA_947624735.1 uncultured Clostridia bacterium
AATAATGGATGAGAAAGCAATAAGAGCAGCAGGATATGATGATGGATACGAGGAAGGAAAAGAAGACGGAAGAGAAGCAGGAAGAAAGGAAGGAATAGAGAAAGGTAAAAAAGAAGGAGTAAAAGAGGGAAAAGAAATAGTAATAAAAAATCTTGATAAAAAAGGCATAGAAATTGAGCAAATAGCTCAAATTGTAGAAATGGATGTGAAAGAAGTAAAAAAAATAATTAGTAATAAAATATAAAATAAAAATATCAAAGTTATCCACAGAAAAAATGTGGATAACTTTTTAAAATGTAAACTAAAAAAATCACCTAAAATAAAGAATTTGAAATAATCGTGTAAAGAATACGTAAAAAAGTAAGATACAAAAACAAAAAAACAATCAAAGCTGAAAACTGCTCAAAATAAAGCAATACAAGTAAATAAAAAATAAAAATAAAACTGAAATATTACAAAAAAGGAATAAAAGGTTTACAAATTTGTAACACTAGAAAATATTATGTATATCTCGTTCGACAAGATTCGACAGAAAATAAAACTGTGGAAACTGTGGATAACTCTGTGAATAACTTTTATTAGTGCATTTGCGAAAATACAAAATTTGATAAAAAATAATATAAAACACATTATGGAAATTAAATAAAAAAATGACATTTATTATGTACACAAATTATTTTTTATTTAAGTAAAATTTATTATGTAAAAAATAATTATATCTTTATTATTAGTATAAAATTTGTAAAAAATAGACTTAAAATGTTGTTTATAACTGTAATTTATGATATTATAAAGGCATAATTAATTGAAAGGAATTAATATGGCAAAAATAAGTGTAATAGTGCCTGCTTATAATGTAGAAAAATATTTAAATAAATGTTTAGAATCATTGGTAAATCAAAGTTACAATGATATAGAGATAATAGTAATAAATGATGGCTCAACTGATAATAGTCAGGAAATTATTGTAGAATATGCGCAAAAGTATCCAGAAAAAATAAAATACTTTGAAAAGCAAAATGGTGGTTTATCAGATGCAAGAAATTTTGGATTAAAAAAAGCAAGTGGTGATTATATATGCTTTGTAGATTCAGATGACTATCTTGACAAAAATCTGTTTAAAGATTTGCAAGAATACATTAACTTAGACAATGATATGATAAAATATAAAATGATAAAAGTAGATGAAAAGTACAGAGAAATAGAAAAAATAGAAGGACCGATTTTTGAACCAAAAAGTGGAGAAGAAGCTTTTAACATATTATATGGTACAGATATTATGCTACAACCTGCTTGGTTATATTTATATAAAAGAAAATTTTTAGAAGAAAATAATTTTGATTTTCCTATAGGAATGTACCATGAAGATTTTGCAAGAACTGTTCTGATAATGCTAAAAGCAAAAAAAATTGTTTCAACCAATATTTATGGTTATTATTATTTTCAATCTAGTGATAGTATCACAAGAGGAAATGATAAAAATAAAAAACTAAAAAGAGCGATGGACATGCTTAAACATTATGACTATATGGAAGAAAAAATAAAAGATTATGAAATATCTAAAGAGACTAAGGAAAATGTAAAAATTTATTATACTAATAATATTATTTTAAAAATTGAAGAACTAGATGAAAAAAGCCAAAAAGAATATATTAATGAAATCAAAAAGAGAAAAATGCTAAAAAATATAAAAGCTAGAAACATGAAGCAATTATTAAAAAAAATAATATTAAATATCAATATTAAATGGTATTTAAAATTAAGATAATAGGAGAATTTTATGACAAAAGTAAGTATTGTAATGCCTGTTTATAATGCAAAAGAATATATACGAAAAAGTTTAGATTCATTAGTGAACCAAACTTTAAAAGATATAGAAATAATAGCTGTAGATGATGGCTCAACAGACAATACTCAAGAAATAATAGAAGAGTACATAAACAAATATCCAGAAATAATTAAAAGTTATCAAAAAGAAAATGGTGGACCATCAGATGCGAGAAACTTTGGAATTATGGAAGCAAATGGAGAATATATTACTTTTCTAGACCCAGATGATTATGTTGAATTAGATATATATGAAAAAATGTATAATAAAGCAAAAGAGGAGAATAGCGATTTAGTAGATTGTAACTTTTACTGGGAATATCCAAATAAAATGAAATTAGATAAAGGAAAACAATACACAAATAAACAAGAAATGTTAGTAAACACAAGAGTTATGCCTTGGAATAAACTAATTAAAAAAAGTTTATTAGATTTAAATAATATAATGTTCCCAAAAGGATTAAGATATGAAGATGTAGAATTTTCATATAAATTAGTACCATATTGTGATAAAGTATCATTTATAGAAGAACCATTAGTACATTATGTTCAAAGAAAATCATCAGCATCATATACATTCAATGAAATAACAAGAGATATATTCAAAGTATTAGATAATGTAATGGAATACTACAAAAATAATAATTTATATGAAGAATATAAAGAAGAATTAGAATACATATATACAAGGTATTTGCTATGTAGTTCTTTAGGAAGAATGCTAAGAGTAAAAGACAAAAAATTAAAAGAAGAACTAATATTTGAAACTTGGAAAAACTTAAACGAAAAATTTCCAAATTGGAAACAAAATAAAATTTTAAAAACTACAAAATCTTTAAAAAATCTATATATGAAAACTGTAAATAAAACAACTTACAAAATTTATTGCAAAATTTTTAGTTTGAAGAAATAAGTGATAAATAAAAATTTTAGTTTTACGAAAGGAATAAATTAAATGCCAAAGGTAAGTATTATTATACCAGTATATAATGTTCAAGACTATTTAAAACAATGTTTTGATTCACTTGTAAATCAAACAATCAGAAAAGATTTAGAAGTAATTGTAGTAAATGATGGTTCAACTGATAATAGTCAAGAAATAATCGACACATATGTAAGCAAATATCCAGAATTATTTAAAAAATACACAAAAGAAAATGGCGGACAAGGTTCAGCTAGAAACTTAGGAGTAGAAAAAGCAACTCGGTGAATATATTGGATTTGTTGACGCAGATGATTATATCAAAGAAAATATGTATGAAATATTGTATAATGAAGCAAAGGAGAAAAATCTAGATGTAGTTGTTTGCGACATTGTATGGGCATATGAAGATGGAAAATTACAATCTAGAGAAACACTTCCACGATTTTTAAAAGAATTTAATTATTCTACCTATATATTATCAAATCCAGGACCAGTAAATAAAATATATAAAAGGCAAATCTGGGAAAAAGAAAAAATTAAATTCCCAGAAGATATTTATTATGAAGACTTTGCAATAATCCCGGCAATAAGTAAATATACAAAAAAAATAGGATATGTAAATAAAGAACTTTATTTTTATAGACAAAGAATTAATTCTACAACACAAAAACAAGAGTATAATGAAAAGCTATTAGATATTATAAAAGCATGCAATTACTTATATGAAAATCTAAAAGACACAGAATTTATACAAGAATTAGAATATTTATATGTTTTTCAACTAATTTATTATGCAAGTTTTACATTTTTAAACTTTAATAAATATGAAGATGTAGAAAAATGTGTTAAAGAAGTAGAAAGCAAATTTCCTAATTGGAGAAAAAACAAATACTATCAAGATAAACCATTTTTGTTTAGAATTTATTGCAATTTGATTTGTAAAAAACATTACAATTTAGTTAAATTACTAATAAAAATGCGTAATAGAATTTAATTTATAATTCAGTTAAAATATTGTAATTCTCTGTGGCTTGTTGTCGCAACGAACCTAACGGTTGTTGCTCCAGCTAACGCATATAGCTGTTGTTGCGAAAACAAGTTTTCGACAACAGCTTAATTCGCCCTTCGTTTCACTTCGGTTGGTCGCTACGCGCCACTGCCGAATTTACAATATTTTAACTGAAACAAATAAATTACTATTAAGATGTTGTTTATAGTTATTATTTATGATATTATAAAGCTACTTTAATAATAAGAAAGGACCATTAACTTTTTATGAAAATTTCGGTACTAACGGCTACATACAATAGAGCAGAGGATTTAGAAAAATTATATACTAGTTTAGTTATAAATAGTAATTCTAGTGTAGACTATGAATGGCTTATAATGGATGATGGTTCAACAGATAAGACAAAGATAGTAATAGATAATTTTATTAAGCAAAATATTATAAAAATAGAATATCACTATCAACAAAATCAAGGAAAGATGGTAGCGATAAATAATCTTATGCAATTTGTAACTGGTGATATAGTAATGACTTGTGATTCAGATGATTATTTTGTAACAGGTGCTTTTGATATAATAAAGAAGCATATAAATAAGTTACTTGAAGATGAAACTGTTTATGCACTAGCTTTTTTGAAGAAAAATGAAAAAGGAAAAATCAGCGGTACTAAGTTTGCAGAAGATAATCATAGAAGTGATATGTTTAGTTTATATTTTAGAGAAAAAATGACAGGCGAAAAAATCTTAGTTTTCAAAACAGAGATAAGGAAAAAGTATAAACATATTCTAGAAGCTGATGAAAAATTTGTAACTGAGTCAAGAATGTACCATAAAATTGACCTAGATTATGATGTAATATGTATAAATGAGGCAATAATCATAGGGGACTACAAAAATGATGGATATATTAAGAATTTAAAAAGAGTATATGAAATAGCACCACTAGGTGAATATGAGTATTTTAAAGAAATTTTGCAAATGGATTTAAAAGGAGTTTCATTTAGAAAAAAAGTAAACATTTATATGAATTATATAATGTTTGCAAGTTTATCTGCAAGAGATAATGCTATTAAAAATGTTGAAGGAGCATTTAATAAACTTATGGTGTGTATTTTGTGGATACCAGGTGTAATTTCAACAAAAAAGAAGTTTAAAAGAAAAAGAGTAACTGACGATTTTATGGACGAAGGTTACTAACACAAAAGCTATATAAAATAGAAAGGGACTAAAAGTATGCAAGAAAAAGAAAATAGAATAGTAGTTGAACATGTGTATAAAACTTTTAATGTTTATTTGGACAAGGCTAATAGTATAAAAGAAAAACTTTTATTCTGGAAAAGAAATAGAAAAGAGACTAGAGAAGTATTAAAGGATATTAATTTAACAATAAAAAATGGTGAAGCAGTTGCACTTATAGGAGTAAACGGAAGCGGAAAATCAACACTACTTAAACTTATGACTAAAATAATTTATCCTAATAAAGGAAAAATAACGACTAATGGAAAACTAACTTCGCTTTTAGAGTTAGGTGCAGGATTTCATCCAGACTTTTCTGGAAGAGAAAATATATATTTTAATGCTTCTATATTTGGACTAACCAAAAAGGAAATAGATAAAAGACTAGACAAAATAATTGAATTTTCAGAGTTAGGAGCATATATTGATAACCCAGTAAGAACGTATTCATCTGGAATGTATATGAGACTAGCATTTTCTGTAGCAATTAATGTAGATGCCGAAATACTTTTAGTTGATGAAATATTATCTGTTGGAGACCAACATTTCCAAGAAAAATGTATAAACAAAATGAAAGAGTTGAAAAAAGAAGGGAAAACAATGGTATTTGTAACACACAGCTTGCAGTCAGCAAGAGAATTATGCGATAGAGCTGTATGGCTAAATAAAGGCGTAATACAAATGGACGGAAAAACTGATGAAGTTATAGACGAATATATAAAGCAAACAACTTAAAAATTAGCTAATTAATAAAATTTTTTCAATACTATATCATTAAACTAAATTAACAAGAAATAAATCTGAAAGGAAATTAATAAATGAGTATTTTTAAAAGATTGTATCAATATAGAGAACTATTAAAAACTAGCATAAAAAAAGACATTGGTGGAAAATATAAAAATTCATTTTTAGGTGTAATATGGTCTTTCATAAACCCACTACTTCAAATAACTGTTTATGCTATAGTTTTTCCACTAATTATGAGGAATAACATAGAAAATTATACAGTATTTATGGTATGTGGACTTATACCATGGACATTTTTCTCTAGTGTAGTAAATAGAACTTCATTTGTAATGGTGGAGAATGGAAATATTATAAAAAAAGTATATTTTCCAAGAGAAATATTACCAATATCATTAGTTACAAGTGAAGCAATAACTTTTATAATTTCTACAATCATAATAATTGGATTTGTATTGGCATTTGGAGTAGGAATCACATGGCTTATTGTTTTTTATCCATTATTATTACTTGCAGAATACGTCCTATTAATAGGCATATCACTTATAGTATCAAGTGTTACAGTTTATTTTAGAGACTTACAGCATTTTATAGGAGTATTTTTACAACTATTATTTTATGGAACACCAATTGTATATTCTCTAGATTTTATACCAGAACATTTAAGATGGATTTTTAAATTAAATCCTATGACATATATAATACAAGGATTTAGAGACATTTTCTACTATCATCAAGTACCACAAGTTAAAGAAATATTAATGGTAATAGTAGTAGGAATTATATTAACAATTGTAGGATATGGCATATTTAATAAATTACAAAAAAGATTTGCAGAAGAATTATAATAATAGAAAGGAGTATGCTATCAAATAAATAGCATAGATTAATCAAATGAGTAATAGACCTTTTAATTTTACACAAGAGCCAGGTAAAGAATTAAAAATAGAAAAGTATGATAACAACGATGAAATATTAGTAACAGTCATTACACCATTTTATAATAGTAAAAAGTATATTAGACAGACTGTTAATTCGGTACTTAATCAGACTTTTCCATGTTTTGAATATTTAATAATAGATGATGGGTCAAAAGATGAAGAATCTTTAAAAGAGTTAGAAAATATAGAAAAATTAGATAGTAGAATTAAGATACTTCATAAAGAAAATGAAGGATTATCAGCAACAAGAGATTATGGTGCTAGCAAAGCCTCGGAAAGCTCAAAATATCTCGTATTTTTAGACGATGATGACTTAATAGATAAAACATTTATTGAATGTGCATATTTTACATTAGAATGCAATAAAAAAGCAGCATGGGCCTATGCTGACCCAATAGGATTTGATGGAGATAATTATACATGGAATAAATGGTTTGACTCTAAAAGAATGAAAAAAGTAAATGATTTAGTAAGTGCTTGTATGATTAGAAAAAAAGACTTTAATGAGGTAGGAGGATATGAGCTTAGAGAAAAAGCTGTCAATGAAGATTGGAATCTATGGCTTAAAATGATTGCAGCTGGTAAATATCCAGTAAGAATGAACTATTATGGATTATGGTATAGAAGAAAAGTAGGAACAGGAGAACTACAAAAATCTAGAGAAAATAAGAAAAGAGCACTAGAAATCATAGAAAATACACGCAAAAAAATAAAAAGACCAGTTAAAGCTATTCAATATCCAAAATATGATTATAATTGGGATATGGAGGATTTAAAAGATATTCCTAAAATAAAAAGACAAGATAATTCTAAGATTAATATTTTAATGATTATCCCATGGATGGTTATGGGAGGAGCGGATAAGTTTAATTTAGAATTAATAAGTAGATTAGATAAAGAAAAATTTGATATAACAATAATAACAACTGAACCAGGAATAAATGATTATAGACAAGAATTTGAAAAACATAGTACAATCTATGATTTAACTACATTTCTAGACCAAAAATATTGGCTATCATTTGTAGACTACATAATGAGCAAGAACAATATTAATCTAATATTTAATACAAATAGTGAAATGGGATATTCATTACTTCCATTTTTGAAAGCTAAATATCCAAACATTCCTATTATAGATTATGTTCATATGGAAGAATGGTATAATAGAAATGGCGGATATTCTAGAGATTCTAGTATGGATGATTCAATAATAGATAAGACATTAACTTGTAATGAGAATAGTAGAAGAGTATTGATTGATAATTTTGGAAGAAAAGAAGAAGAAATAAAAACTGTATATATAGGAGTAAATAAAGAAAAATTTAATCCAGATAAATTTGACAAAGATACTCTAAAAGAAAAGTATAATATTCCAAAAGGCAAATTTATAATAAGTTATATATGTAGAATAACTGAGCAAAAAAGACCATTTTTACTATTGGAAATAATCAAAGAATTTACTAAAAATAGGAAAGACTGTTTGTTTTTAATTGTTGGAGATGGAAATCTTTTGCAACAAGTTAAGGCAAAGGCAAATAAATTAAAAATAAATGATTATATATTATTTTTAGGAAGCACAGATGATACAGGAGAAATTTATACCATAAGTGATATTACTTTAAATTGTTCTATAAAAGAGGGACTTGCTCTTACATCTTATGAATCATTATCAATGGGAGTACCTACTATATCAAGTGATGTAGGTGGGCAAAAAGAATTAATAAATGAAGACGTAGGTGTAATAGTACCTTGCATGCAAAAAGAAAAAGATATAAATATAATAAAATATAAAGAAGACGAAATAATGCCTTATGTACAAGCAATAGAAAAAATACTTAATAATTTAGATACGTATAAATCTAAGTGTAGACAAAGAATATTAGAAAAATTTACTCTAAATCAAATGATTCAAACTATGACTGAGATTTTTGAAAATGTAAGTCAAAATCCAAGTAAAGAAAAAATAGAAAACGGAGAAGCTTTGGGTAAAAATATTAATATAACAAAAGAACTATTTAACAAATATTTAATATCAAATCAAATTAAGTATGAATGGCAATGCTTTGAATATAATTCTCACTTTGGATATAAAGCTAGTAATTATAGATTTGAAAGATTTAAAGAAATTATGTGGACACATAAATGGTATAGAGGACTTATTAAACTTATAAAAATGACAGGAATAAAAGGTCATAGTGATGAAATTTAAGAAAAGGGGAAAGATGGAAAAAATAAAAAATGCTTTAAAAGATAATAAATTGTACATTTTCTTATTAATAACATTATTATTTTTTGGAAGTTTTATAAGAATGGAATTTGCAACAGATACTTATAATGTATTTGGAACACCAGCAAAAGAAATAATCTCGCACTTTTTACTTTCTGGAAGAATGGTTACTGCACTTTGGTATGCTATTGTAAAGTTTATGCATATGGGAAACTTAGCGATATATTTAAGTTCATTTGCAATAGCAATCATTTCTTGCACGCTTAGTTTATACAAATTATATAAAATAATAAAACTAGATATAAAAAGTGATATCATTTCAATAATTTTAAGTACGGCAATAATAATTAACCCATTTTCCATAGAATTATTCTTATTTTTAGAAAAAGGCATAATGTTTTTTGCAATATTAATGTGCATATGTGCAGTAGAGCAATTTATTAAATTTTTACAGAGAAAAGATACAAAAAAATCTATTATTTTATCAATATTATTTATGCTAATTGCAGTATTTAGTTATCAAGGAGTATTAGCTATATTTATTGCTTTATCATGTATCTATATAATAAAACATTCTAAGAAAATAAAAGACTTTATAATAAATAATGTGTTTATGTTTTTATGCTATGGAATACCAGCAGTAATCAATTTTGTAACAGTTAGATTTTTATTTACTAATGAAAGAGTTAGCGGAAGTATATATTTAAGTGAAAGTATAAGTAAAGTATTTGACGGAATTAAAGATATGCTAGATACTTATACAATACTTCCTAAAAATTTATTTCTAATTTTATCTGTAGTTACATTATTAATTGTAATAACAACTGCAATAAAACAAAAAAACTATAAATTGATTTTAGGAACTATTTACATTACAATTTTGACAACTATTATGACAATTTTACCTATAGCAATGCAAGATACTGCCTCTATTTGGTTTGTACCAAGGTCAAGTTATCCATTCGCATCAATTTTAGGATTATTTATTTTAACTGGTCTCATTAATGAAAAAGATAATAATACTAAATTTAAAAATATAATAGAAATATTATTTACAATTATTTTAATAGTGCTTTTATCAGTACAATTTGTGAGATTTAACAAAATTACAATAGACCATTATAACCTAAATTATATGGATAAGGTAAATGCTTTAAAAATTGGAGAAAAGATAAGAGAATATGAAGAAAAAACAGGAACGAAAGTTAGAAAAATATGCATTTATCAAGATAAAGAAATAACATATACGTACCAAGACATATTTTCAGTAGGAGATATAAATATTTCAGGATTTGCAACTGATTGGTCAATAGTACCACTTATTAATTATTTTAATAACATTAATTTAGAAACCACAGAAGTTAATGAAGAACTTAAGAAATACTTTTCAAATAAAAATTGGAACAGTTTTAGCGAAGAACAAATAAAAATTGAAGGCGATACGATTCATTTTTGTAAATTTTAAATAAATATGTAAAAAATTTAAAATGTGAAAGGAAGTAAAAAATGAAAAAAATTACTATTATTATACCAGCTTATAATGAGCAAGATTCATTACCATTTTTGTACGAAAGAATAGAAAAATTAATAAATAGTATAGAAAACTATGAATTTGAAATCCTTTTCGTAAATGATGGCTCAAAAGACAAGACAATAGAATTAATAAAAGAGTATAGAAAAAAAGATAGTAGAATTTCATATGTTGACTTTTCTAGAAATTTTGGTAAAGAAATAGCAATGATTGCTGGACTAGATTATGCCAAAGGAGATGCTGTAATATTTATGGATGCAGACCTTCAAGATCCTCCAGAACTTATACCAGAAATGATTAAGTATTGGGAAGAAGGATACGATGATGTTTATGCTCAAAGAAAATCAAGAAAAGGCGAAACATTTTTAAAGAAATTTACATCTAAAATGTATTATAAAGTATTGCAAACATTAACAAATGTGGAGATACAAAAAGACACAGGAGATTTTAGATTATTAGATAGAAGATGTGTAAATGCTCTTAAAAAACTTAGAGAATCACAAAGATGTTCAAAGAGTATGTTTAGTTGGATAGGATATAACAAAAAAGCAATATTCTATGATAGAGATCCAAGAATTGCAGGACAAACTAAATGGAATTACAGAAAATTGATCAATTTAGCAATAGATGGAATAACATCATTTACAACATCACCACTTAGAATTTCGACATATATTGCAATACCAACTTTTATGGCATTATTTATATACTTTATATATGTTATAGCAAAGTGTATTGTAACAGGAGTAGTAATTCAAGCCTTTCAAGCAACAATACTTTTAATATTATTCTTCTCAGGAATACAAATTCTATTATTTGGAATCGTAGGAGAATACTTAGGCAGAATATTTAATGAAACAAAAAATAGACCATTATATTTAATAAAAGAATATAACGATATAAAAGAAACTAATGAAGATTAAAATAGAGGTTAAATGGAGGTAAAAATATGTGGGGAGATATTGCAATAGCATTCTTACTTGCATGTATAACATCATTTGTAGTTACACCTTATACAATTAAATTAGCAAAAAAAATCGGAGCAATTGATATGCCATCAGATAGAAGAATAAATAAAAAGCCTATGCCAAGAATTGGTGGACTAGCAGTAATTACTGGCTTTCTATTCTCAGCTTTTTACTTAGTTTTAACAATGTCAATTGAAGGAAAATTAGATTTAAATGATACAGAAAATTATAAAGTAAAATTAATAGGATTTTTAGTAGGAATTATATTCTTAGGAATATTTGCTTTGCTAGATGATGTAAAAGATTTAAAGCCAATACAAAAACTTATTGTTCAAATAATTTCGGCAATTATAATTTATGCATTTGGTATAAGAATAGAAGACATAAATGGATGGATATTGCCAGAAGTAATCAGCTTTATATTAACAATAGGTTGGATAGTAGGAATTACTAACGCAATAAACTTAATAGATGGTTTAGACGGACTATCATCAGGAATAACTTTAATATCTTGTATATTTTTACTATTAATTTTTGCTACAAATAGTTCACCTATTATATCAGTTGTATTAATCACAGCCTTAGCAGGTGCAATACTTGGATTTTTACCATATAATGCAAATCCAGCAAAAACATTTATAGGAGATGTAGGAGCACAATTCTTAGGATTTAGCTTGTCAGTAATTGCTATTCTGGGAGTTGCAAAAACAGTAACTTTGATAGTATTAATAGCACCAATATTAATTTTAGGACTTCCTATATTTGATACATTATTTGCAATAGTTAGAAGAATAATAAAAGGAAAATCAATTAAAGCAGTATTTAATGCAGATAGGGGACATTTACATCATAGAATAATGAAAATGGGATATACACAAAAACAAGCAGTATATATATTATACTCACTAAGTGCAACAATAGGACTATTTACAGTAATTCTAATAAATGATGGAATATGGAAAGCATTATCACTTGTATTAGTAACAGCAGTAATGCTTGCAGTAGGTAGTAAACAAATAAAAAAATATAACAAAGAAATGATAAAAGAAAATAAAAGAAGAGAAATGCTATTAGAGGAAAAAAATAAAGATTAAATAGAAAGGGTATGTTTGCTTATATAGCAACAAAATATTAATAATGGAAGAAAACAAAAACTTAACTAGTCCAAATCTAGAAAATAGTAATGAAGAAAAACAGGAAAATGTATTAAGACCACAATATTTAAGAGAATATATTGGACAAGCTAAAGTAAAAGAAAATATGAAAGTATATATTGAAGCAGCTAAAAAAAGAAAAGAAGCATTAGACCATGTACTTCTTTATGGACCACCAGGACTAGGAAAAACTACACTTGCGAATATAATATCTAATGAAATGGGTTCAAAGATAAAAATAACATCAGGACCTGCGATAGAAAAAGCAGGGGACTTAGCAGCTCTTCTTACAAATCTATCAGAATTTGATGTGTTGTTTATTGATGAAATACATAGATTAAACAAAAATGTAGAAGAAATTTTATATCCAGCATTAGAAGATTATACTCTAGATATTATAATTGGAAAAGGACCTACTGCAAAATCTATTAGACTAGATTTACCTAAATTCACTTTAATTGGAGCTACGACAAAAGCCGGTTCTCTTACAACACCACTTAGAGATAGATTTGGAATTGTAGAAAGACTAGAATTATATGATACTGAAGATTTAAAAACAATAATAAAGAGGTCTGCTAATATACTAAATATACAAATCGATGAAGATGCTTCATATGAAATAGCAAAAAGGTCTAGAGGAACACCTAGAATAGCAAACAGATTATTAAAAAGAGTTAGAGACTATGCATCAGTTTTAGGAAATGGAGAAATTACCTTAGAGATAGCAAAAATATCATTAAATAAATTAGACATAGATGATATAGGGCTTGATGCCATAGATAAAAGACTATTAGACACTTTGATAAATAAGTATCAAGGCAAACCTGTAGGAGTTGACGCATTAGCAACTACTTTAGGCGAAGAAGTATCTACAATCGAAGATGTATATGAGCCATATTTAATACAAATTGGATTTATAGCAAGAACCACAAGAGGAAGGATAGCACTTCCTTCTGCATATAAACATTTAGGATATAACATGTGAAACAAAAGAACTAAAAAAGGAGAAATACAATGGGAATAATATATGGAGTATCAGTAGTTTTATTATTTGTAAGCTACTTATTAATTCAAAAAAGTAAAGAAAAAACAGATATACTAAAACAAATTGTACTAAACTTTGTGCTACTATTTTGCTATAATGCATTTGTCTGTTATGTACTTACATTTTTCACAATTCCAGTTAACTTATTAGGGTTAAGTATAATAAATTTTATACTAAGCTTAATAATGATAATTTATTTAATTAAAACTAAAAAAGTTCAAAAATATTACTTAAAAAAATTAGATCTATTATTTGTAATATTAATAGGAATTGCAGTATTAATAGTATCATATTTAAACTTTGGATTTCCATTTGAAATTAAATATGAAACAGGAGATCCTTCTACCCATTTTCATATGGCTGATTTATTTGCAGAAAGAGATGGATTACTTGCAGGAGAAGAACCAGAAGAAGTATATGGTAGTTATGCTAGTACAAAAACCGCATCATATGTAAATTCTGGCTTAATTATGAAATGTTTTCAAGGAATTATTGAACCATTTGATAATTATATAATTTTTATAGCATTTGGTATATTTGTTCTATTCCTAACAGGATGGATGTTTTATAGTACGATTTCAAGATTTGCAAAAGAAAATTTGTCAAAGTTATTAGCATTTATGGTATCTATTTTATATGTGATGGGATATCCTTTAAATAGCTTTTTATTTGGATTTGAATATTTTAGTATGGGAATACTTATATTAGGAGCAATAATAGCAAGTATAGATACATATCAAAATAATGAAATAGGCTTTAAACAAAATTTGCTAGTGTTCTTCCTACTTAATTATGGATTATTTACAGCATATTATATGTTTGTCCCTTACGTTTATAGTGGATTATGGATATATTTTTGCATAAATGAATATAAAAAGACAAAAAAATTGTTTACAAAAAAACTATTCTTAATGTTATTAATAACATTATTACTTCCTTTTGGATTAGGTTATATCTATCATATAGCTCCAGAAATATATGGAATATTCATACATAAATCTGTAGACATTTCAACAGCTACTAAGCAGCCAAGTGGAATAGTTAATTCATTTTCATACTATGGATATATATATGTTAATTTATTCTCAAATATAATTCCTTTACTTCCATTTGCAATAATGGCTATGTATAAAAAATGGAAAGAAAATAGAGGAGTTTCAATTATTACTTTAATAACAATGATATTCATTTATGCTCTTATAATTGGAAATATTTTTAATAAGGTTTCAGCTTATTATCTTAGTAAGAATTATTATGCATTATGGTTATTATTATATTATCTAGCATTTAAAGGCTTACTTATTATGTATGAAAAAAATAAATTAGCTCCAGTTGTCTTAGTTATTACATATATAATAATCATTGTAATTAATCTAGTATTTTTTAACGTAGAATTTAGTCATGGAGTAATAGACAAAGAAGAAAATATATTACAAATTGTAGATATATATAATGCAAATAAAACAATATTGAAAAGACCATCCGACTTAAATACGGAAGAATTAGAATTATTAAAATATATGATGAAAAATATTCCGGAAGATAAAAAAGTTGAATTGGCAGGAGATATAGAACAAGGATTTTGGGGATATGCACTTACAAAAAGAATTAACGATGATGAACCAAACTACTGGGGAAAAGAAAAAATAGAACAAAAAATGATTTATGTAGGAAGACGTGCTCAAAAAGTGGATTATGTAGTATATTTTAATAAAGGACAGTTTTATCAGTTATGGAAAAATATTTTATGGAAAAATGCTGAAAAAGTTTATGAAAATGAGGCAGGAGGAATTTTAAAATATAATAATGTAGATTAGAAATAAATATTTAGGAGAATTAAAAATGAAACTATTATTACATACATGCTGTGCACCTTGTAGTGTTTATTGCATAGATAAATTACGTAAAGAGGGCATTGAACCAACACTATATTGGTATAATCCTAATATTCATCCATACACAGAATATAGAGCAAGGAGAGATTGTTTAAAAGATTATAGTAAATCTATAAATATAGAAGCCATATTTGAAGAAGAATATGGCTTAAGAAGTTTTTGCAAAGAGGCAGTTAAAGATATAAATAATAGATGTACAAATTACTGCTATCCTATAAGATTAAAAAAGACATTTGAATATGCTAAAGCAAATGGTTATGATGCAGTAAGTACAACACTTCTTTATAGCATATATCAAAATCATGATTTTATTAAAAGTTATATGGAAAAACTTTCAAAAGAATATGGAATTGAATCTTTATATAGAGATTTTAGAGAAGGCTTTTGGGGAGGTCATAATAAAGCAAAAGAATTAGGATTGTATATGCAAAAATATTGTGGATGTATCTTTTCAGAGGAGATGAGATATTATAACCGCAATTCTATACAAACCAGTAATACCAATGGTTACGAGATACCAAAAGAACCTAGAATGCAGGTAAAAAAAATAGAAAATAAAGAAGATTATATAGACTTACTTTTAGAGGCAGATCCTTCAAAAGACATGATACATAAGTA
>CANQLM010000023.1 GCA_947624735.1 uncultured Clostridia bacterium
TTTTTTATGGAAATACTAGGCGACGAATATAGAATTTCTTTCTTGTCAAGAGATGTTAATAATTTTAATAAAATTTTTGCAAGGCTTTTAAAGAATCTCACATCAGTTGAGGATTTACCTAATTTTAAAGTTAATTGTAATAAGGAAAGAATTATAATTCAAATACCTGCGGAACCAGAATCTTTTTCTTTTATTGCTGAAATTATTCAAGAAATTGATAATTTTAGTATCTCTTTTACTTCCGATAAGTCTATTAAAGGTGATGAAAAAGAAATTGATGTTATACAACCTAGTGAGCAAGTCAAACCTATTAAGCAAAGAAACGAATCTGATGAAAGGAAACCTAACTCTACAATAAAAAAAGAAAAAGCTATAGATCCAATAAGGAAATATTTTTTGACTCTCACATCTTTTACTATTGAAGATTTAAGAAAACATTTTCCTAATATTGATATATATATTATTAACAATGCTGTATATAGCGCTAAGAAAAAAGGATTAATAACTGCTATAAGTAGAGGAACATATGTTGTGAATAAAAGCTAAAATACCCAAAAGGCATTACTATATATTAGTAGTGCCTTTTATTAAAAAAATTGAAATCTATGTATCAAATAAAATATACACAACATACATTATAGTATGAAAATTTTAAAAATAGGCTCTACCGGTCCAATGGTAGAATTTTTGCAAAATATATTGCAAAAATTAGGATTTTATTATCGGAAAAATAGATGGAATTTTTGGAAAAAATACTTATAATGCGGTAATATATTTTCAAAATTCATTTAGATTAATTCCAGACGGAATAGTTGGCAATGCAACTTGGAATGCATTAAGTCCATATATTAATGGTGCATTAAATTTTATAATACCTACAAATATCAGTTATAGTTCTAGCATTTTAGAAATTAATTTAAATTCATTAAAGAAGTTGTATCCTTTCCTTGAAATTGGTTCTATAGGCAAAAGTGTGTTAGGTAAAGATATTCCATATATAAAAATGGGTAGGGGAGAAAAGAAAGTTTTTTACTCAGCATCTTATCATGCGAATGAATGGATTACCTCTGTTGTACTTATGAAATTTTTAGCAGATTACTGTTATACTTACAAAAATAATTTGAACATATTTAACTATCCTTCTAGACAATTATTTGAAAACACTAGTATTTATATTGTACCAATGGTAAACCCAGATGGAGTAGATTTAGTAACTGGTGAAATAATTAAAAATTCAGAACTATACAATTATGCAAAAAATATTGCAAATTTCTTTCCTCAAGTACCATTTACATCAGGATGGAAAGCAAATATTAGAGGTGTGGACTTAAATCTACAATTTCCAGCTGGATGGGAAATGGCAAGAAATATAAAATACTCACAAGGATATACAAGGCCTGCACCAAGAGACTTTGTAGGATATGGCCCACTAACAGAACCAGAATCATTAGCAGTATATAACTTTACACTACAACACAACTTTAGATTAGTTTTGGCATATCATTCTCAAGGAAAAACAATCTACTGGCAGTACCAAAATTATAATCCGGAAAATTCTCGTCAAATAGGAGAAAAATTTTCACAAGTAAGTGGATACACATTAGAGCAGACACCATATAACTCTAGCTTTGCGGGATATAAAGATTGGTTTATACAAAATTATAATAGACCAGGATATACGATAGAAGTAGGAGAGGGGGAAAACCCACTTCCAATTTCACAATTTGATGAAATATATAGAGATAATTTAGGAATATTAACTTTAGGAGCAATACTATAAAAATCCATACTAAAAAAGTATGGATTTCAATTTTAATTTAATCTATCATCAAAATAAGAACTTATTTCCTCCAAATTATCAAAATTGCATTGTCTTAAAACATCATATGCAACTACACAAACAGAATTAGATAAATTTAAAGAACGTAAAGTTTTTCTCATTGGAATTCTTATGGTCTTATCTATATATTTAAGAAGCAAATCTTCTGGAAGACCTTTAGTCTCTTTACCAAAAAGTAAAAATATTTCATTCATAGAACCATAATTAGGCTCAGAATATATATGCTTTCCCTTTGTTGTAGAAAAAAACATATTACATTTTTCTGGTGGATATTTTTCTAAAAATTTATCTAGAGAAACATGTTCTTCAATGTCAAGTTTATCCCAATAATCTAGACCAGCTCTTTTTACTGCTTTTTCAGATATACTAAAACCTAAAGGATAAACTAAATGAAGTTTAGCTCCGATTGCTGCACAAGTTCGTGCAATATTTCCAGTATTTTGAGGTATCTCAGGCTCAACTAATACTATATGTAATTTCATGATTAAAATCCTTTCAAGAAAATTCAAATCTAATTATAGCACCATTATTCAAAAAAATAAACAACAAATTTAAATGCATTATACTAAAATAATGCATTTAAATCATAAAAAATAATTACTTACACATTATTCTTTTATTTCTTTTTCATGTTCATCTAAAACGTCAAGAAATAGTGGACTATCAAAGAAATCAACTAAATCTATTTTTAAGCCTAAACATAAATTGTAAAAAGTATTTAGATTTAAAGTTTTACCTTTTCCAGACATAAAGTTAATTATAGTTGAGTAAGAAACATTAGATATTCTTGATAATTCTTTTAAACTAATATGATTTAAACTTGTTAAATTAATAATTCTTTGTCTTATAGCATTAGCAAGTAACATACTATCTTAATCCTCCCTATACAGTCATTTTAGTTGAAGATTCAGTAATATTTTTGAATAATTCATCATCGAAAAAGTCCTTTAAAGTAATATTACTGCCTTCACAAATGTGTAATAATGTAGTTAAAGTTATGCTTGAACATTTTCCATTTAAAAAGCTACTTAAAGTAGAATAAGGAACTCCGGCTCTTAATGCTAATTTGTGAATAGTAATTTTTTGATTAGATGCTAAGTCAATAATCCTTTGTTTTACAGCGTTTGCAAGTGTCATATATATACCTCTTTTCTTAAAATTTTAAGAAAGTATAGCAAAGGTACTTAAAAATCGTTGACGATAAACTACAACATTTGAAAAATAATTAAGAACAAATGGGAAGTTTTTAGAAAAAATAGTCAAAATTTATGATTTCCAAAAAAATAAAAAATAAACTAAAAATACTTGATTAATAAGCAAAATGATAATATAATAGGATCAACTTTTTTAGAAAGGAGGCAGTAAATGTATGACGCAAAGTTATACATTTAGGACCGCCAATGAGGCAAGAGCTAATAGCTTCATACATATGCTTACTTATGATGATGAGTTAAAAAGTATGCATGTAAGCAAAAGGCAAATTCATCAAGGCGATTTCACTTGCACGATTGTCGAAGTTATTGATTTCGACCACGATGTACATCGCAGAGAAAAGCTGGATGGCTTTGCTACCGGAATCGAACTTTGGAAAATCAACGGCGAAGAAATCGAGTATGTAGACTGAATTGACTCTTACCAAACAAAAGAAAGGAGAAATTTTCTCCTTTCTTTTGTAGTGGTTTAGAATATTTATAAAAATAAATTGAAAGAAAAAATATGAATACAAATATTTTTTTAGCAAACAGTAGAAAAAAATCCTAATTAGTGATATTATAAAGAAAAAATAGGAGAAGTTTATGATACAAATTATTATTTATAGTGTACTTATAATAGGTATATTTGTTTATACTTTTATCAGACTAATAAAAGAGAATAATGCAAACTATGTGTATATATTAGGAATAGAATTTATTGGCATTATAATTGATTTTATTCTTATTTTAAATAGAATAGCTCCAAACGTAATAGCACTTAGTTTTATATATCTGATTACTATAATTATACCTATAATACTATTTATTCTAGAAAATAAAGGATTAAATATTGATGAACTAATAAATATAGCAAAAGCAGGAAAGAATAAAGAGAAATTAAAGAAGAATTTACTTAAAAATATAGAAAAATATCCAAGTAGTTATTTATCACATAAAATGCTTGCGAAGTATTATGAAGAAAATGGAGAAAAAGAAAATGCAGAAGATGAATATTTAGAAGTTATTAGCTTAAAACCAAAAGATTATGAGACATATTGTAAGTTAGCAAATATTTTTCATGAAAACAAAAAAGAAAATGATGCAATAAAACTTTTGCAAGATTTGTTAGCACAAAAACCAGAATATTATAAAGCAAGTATTTTATTAGGAAATATATTATATGATACAGAACAATTTAAAGAAGCAATACTTGTATATAATGAAGCAATAAGATATTCTCTAGCACAATATGATTTATATTATGCATTAGGAATGACATATACTAGATTAAATGATTTTCAAAATGCAAGAGAATATTATTTAAAAGCATCAAAAATAAATTCTTTAAGAGATATATCAAATTTAAATCTTGGACAAATTTATTTAATATTTAGAGAATATGATGAAGCGGAAAAATATTTTTATGAGGGAATAAATTCTGATGACGAAAAAGTTCAAGCAAATTCTTATTTATACTTAGCAAAAATTAGACTATTAAAAAATGATACTGAAAAAGCGATAATTTATGCTAATATGGCAATTGAGACTTATCCAGATATAGTTAGAAAAATTGAAAATGATTATGCATTTGCCACAATTCTCGGAAAAATAAAAAGACAAGGACAAAAAGAAGTTAAAACAAAAGTAAATGGAAAAGAAGAAAAAATAATAGAACATCTTGGAAAAACTTATAATGTTGTTGAAAAATTAGCAGATGACATGCAAGTAGAAGATATTGAAAAAGAAAGATAAAAAATAAACTCATATTATATCAAAAAAAGGATATAATATGAGTTATATTTTTATTGTTCAACATTTTTTTACAAAAAGAAATAAAAATTTAATTAATTTGACACTTAAATTACAAATATTACATTTGGTTTACAAAGTGTATAAATATATTGACTTTGAACAAAAAAAATATAAAATGTATATAAACATTGCGAATGAGAAAAAATAATAGAAACAAATGTAAAATAAATTTTAGAAGAAAGAGGACAAAATGCAAAGTAGCTTAGGAATTAGTGTAACAGATAAATTAATTAAATATGCAAAAGTAGTAAAAGACAATGATAGCTACAGGGTAGAATCATATGGTCTAAAGTTTTATAGTAATTTAAATGAAACTCTAGAACAAATTATTAATGAGACTAACAGTGCAAATATTCCTATAACTTCTGAAATCACAAATGAAAGATACTATTACTTTAACATTTTTAGTTTAACAAATAGAACTTATGCAGAAAAAGCAATAAAAACTGAATTTGAATCATATTGTACAGAAAATCACTTAAATAGCAATGCTTATGATGGAAGATATATATATACAACAAATTTAGAAAACCAAGATCAAAGTAAAATTATATATATTTTTGATGGACATGCAGATATAGAAGAAAGAAAATCTTTATTCAGTGGAACAAAATTGGAAACCTTAGTTCCATTACCAACATCACTTCCAAACTTAATTTCTGTAGAAAGAAATAAAAACTCAATGATTGTAAACATTGAGGACAAAACTACAGTTACAACAATAGTAAACCAATCTATTTATAATGTAGACATAATTGAAGAAGGCATGAAAGACATTATTGATAGAATCAATGAAAAAGAGAATTCATACTCTAAAGCTTATGAAGTCTGCAAAAATACTACTATATATACTATGGAAACAGATTACTCAAATGCAGAAGAAAATGAGTATCTAAAATATATAGTACCAACATTATTTAAGATATCAGAAGAATTGCAAAGACTTAAAGAATCATACAAAAAAATAGATAACATTTATATAACAGGTATGGGAGCAGTAATAAACAACATAGATTTATACTTTAAAGAATATTTTAGAGACTCAAAAGTTGAAGTATTAAGACCATATTTCTTAGATAGTCAAGTAAATGTAAATATCAAAGATTATATAGAAGTAAACTCTGCTATAGCATTAGCAATGCAAGGCTTAGGAAGTGGAATAAAAACATTAAACTTCTTATCTAGAGATTGGAAATCAGAATTAAAAGCATTATTAATGACTGATATAGGAACACTAAGAGCAAATAAAAAGCAAAAGCCAAAAGATAAACAATCAAAGAAAAAATTTAAGCTTAATTTTAATACTGATATGAGTGGAAAACTAGACAAAGTTGAATTACTACTTTTGCGAAATATTATTACAGCTCTAATGGTACTAATCATATATTCAGTTGCATCCATAATGTTAGTAAAACAAATAGATAGGAAAATATCAGAAGCAAATAGTGTAACAAGCTATATATCAGAGCAGGTAACACTCGCAAACAATGATGACTCAAAAATATTATCTAGGTCAGCAGATTATAGAACATATGCTACCAACCTAGAAAATACAAATTCTGCGATAAATTTAAAAAGAAGTAGAAAAAATCAAATTACTACTTTACTAAATAGAATTGTATATAATATTCCAGATAAAGTTCAACTACTAGATATTAATAATACAGAAAGAACAGAAGGAGATAGCACAATTCAACACATTACTTTAAGAGCACAATCAGCTAAATATGAACAATTAGCATATTTTAAAGCAAAATTAAAAAATGCAAATGTATTAGATAACATTACATCAACAGAAGGACAAAATGATGGTTCAAATATAACAATCACAATAGAAGGTGACTTGAAAACATATTAGAATGGAGGAAAACAATGAGAAAAGCATTATTAAGTATACTACTAGTATTAGCTTTAATATTAATATTTCTTTTTATGAAAAATGGTTTAAGCATTGGCTCATTCCAAATATATGGATTTCAAGATATAGCACTAAAAAATGATGAATTAACACAGTCAATAAATAAAGCTAACCAAGAAAGTGATAATTATACATCAGCATTATCTAAATTAGAACAAGATGTAGAAACACTAGCAAATGACAAAAAAAGATACTTAGACTTAATAGCACAAAGTACTGAAAGTGAGATCATAAATGCAACACAAACAAAGACATATACGATTGAATATTTGTGGAGCAGAGTTGGTAATCACGCTACAGCACAAGGTGTAAGATTAAAAATGGAAATAGCAAGTTCTACATTAGGAGACCAAGATTATCGAAATCTTAATTTTACAGTTGATGGAGAATATCTTGCAATAGTTCAATTTGTTTACGATTTAGAGAATGATGCAAATTTAGACTTTACAATAGATAATTATCATATGACATCAGGACAAGCAACATTTACTGTTAAAGATGTTAAAATAATAAAAGAGCAATCTGAGGCAAGTTCTTCAACAAATGCTAGTGATGATGGGGCAACTTCTACAGATGAAACAACCCCTACAGGAGCAACAACTTCTACAGAGGGAACAACAGCAAATGAAGGAACTACTACAGATGAGAATAATGCATAGAGCTTTAAGTTACAATAATTTTAAATCCAAAATTAAAAAAGGAGCAGAAAATGCCAAAAATAATATTTAAAGAAATATTTATAGTACTTCTTGCAACAGTTGCAATTGGACTAGTTTTAGCAGTAATATTTTATCAATATGTTCCATCTAACAGAATGATACCTACAAAGGTAACAGCTTATAAAGCATCGGAAGAAGTACAAAAAGAAATAAATGACCAAGCGCAAGAAGAACAATTACAATCAGAAACAAAAGTTTATGAAGTAACAGATTCTGACCTTGCAATGTATAAAAGAACTCAAAGTTATAATCCAGGAAAGGCAGACCCATTTGCACCAGCAAGTTCAAGCCCAACAGGAAGTGAAAATGAGTCAACTGGAAATAGCGTAGGTACTGGCAATCAAGAAGAACCTGTAGATAGAAATACAACAGACAATTTTTACACATCAGCCGGAGTAAATAGCGGCACAAAATAATTTTATATCGGTTATATTTATTATAATAAATATATATATATAACACAAATTTTTACTAAGGAGGGAAAAATTATGTTAAAGAAAGAAAGAGGTATTACATTAGTAGCATTAGTTGTTACAATAATCATTCTTTTAATTTTAGCAGGTGTTACACTTTCAATAGCATTATCAGAAAATGGATTATTCCAAAGATCTAGAAATGCTGCAACAGCATACAAACAAGCTGGAGAAAGAGAACAAACAACATTAAATGATACAGATAAAACAGTGCAAAACCTAGTTGATGAATTTGGAGTGAACTAACAAAATATTCAAGGACACTATTATTATCATGATAATAGCACTAAATATGAGGTTACCTAAATAAAAATAATCGTATTTAGGTAGCCTCTATTTACACTAAAGAAAGGAAACTTAAATGGAAGCAATACTTTATATTTTAATCTTTATAATGGGAACAGTATTTGGAAGTTTTTTAACTCTTGCAACATATAGAATACCATTAAATCAAGATATACTATATAAACATTCATATTGTCCAAAATGCAACCATAAATTAGGATTTATTGATATGATTCCTATATTAAGTTATGCTTTTCTTAAAGGAAAATGTAGATATTGTAAAACAAAAATAAGTATTAGATACCCATTAATAGAAGTTCTTTGTGGAATTTCTTTTATAGGGTTAGCTTTAGGTTTAGGAATAAATTTAAATACAATATATACACTTAAAGGCATTGAATTTTGCCTTGGAGTTTTATTAATTGTATTTTTATTTTTAATATCAGGAATTGATATTGAACATAAAAAAATACATAAAGGAGTACTGATATATGGTATATTAATATCTTCTTTAAATATTATATATCAATATTTCACATATCAAAATTTCAATATAAATAGAATTATTATCTATCTTTGCATTATTGCAGGGCTAACAATTGTAAGCACTTTAACAATTAAGAAAAAAGCAAAAAGTGATTATTGGATAAGTACAATAATATTATGCATAATACTTAATTTTTTCTGTCAAGAAATTGCTACAATTTTGACTATAATATTTGCATTATTAATTATATCTATAAAATCTTTAATAAATAAAATTTTAAATAAAGGGAAAAAATATAATAATAAAATACCAATTGCATCTTATATATGTATATCAAATGTGATTGTATGGATTACTATATTTTTATCACAAATAGGTGGTTAAATGAAGTTTAAAAGTGAAAAAGGTGTTACAGGAATTGATATCGCAACAGGTATATTAATATTTACCATAGCATGTGTAGTAGTAGTAGGAATGTATTATCAAATATATACAACTACTGTAGAAACTAAAGTTCATCAGATAGCAATAAGCTGTATTACTGAAATTTGCGAAAAAATAGACTTAGAAGATTATGATAAAATTACTGAACAAAGAATCGAAGAAATGATTGAAGAATCAGGAATAAATGAATACTTTAATAGAGAAAAGAATGATAGCTATATTGTATACACATTAACAAATTACAAGCAAGAAACGGGAGTTGAAGAAGATTTAGTAAAAAAAATAAACTTTACTATAGTTTATACAGTAGGAAATAATAAAAATACAATTCCAATTAACAAAATTAAAATAAGGGAGCTCATATAATGATGAAAAATGAACGAGGAATAACATTAACTGCCTTAATAATATATGTAATAACATTTTCAGCTACATTAGTATTACTTGCTTCTTTAAGTAGTTATATATATGGAAATATGAATACGATAAACGCAGACAAAATAAGTTCAGAAGAATTTAATAAATTCAATGTATTTTTTGTAAAGGATGTTAAAGAAAGTAAGAAGGGCGTTGTTAACCTACAAAGCTCAGGAGATATAGTTATTACACTTGAAAATGGAAATAATTATACTTATAAAAATTCAGAAAAAGCAATTTATAGAAATAAAGAAAAAATTGCAAGAAATATTATAACTTTTAATGCAGAAAGTAAAACTGAAAATAATAAAAGCATAATTGAAATAACAGTATCTACTGGTAAAAATGTAGAAAATCCAACCTTCTCTAAAACAATTAAATATGTTTTAAAATATTGGTAAAATATTAGAAAGGAGAAAAAAATGCCACAAAATAGACAACCTTTAGGAATTGAATTAGTTAGAAGAGGTGTAGTTACACAAGAAGATGTATCTAAAGCTATAGAATTTCAAAGAAGTAATCCAAGAGAAAAAATTGGAGATATTTTATTTGAGTTGCAATTAGGAGACCCTAGAAAATTATTATCAGCAATGGGAGAAATATTAGAGGAAAAAACCATATATTTAACAACTAACGATATAAAAATTAAAGTAGGCAATTATATATCTCTTGATGTAGCAAGAGAAGACTTAGCAATACCATTTGAAATTGAAAATGGTGTTATAAAAGTTTGCTTTGCAAGTACAAGTAATAGAAGCCAAATAGAAGCAGTAAGATTACTAATGCTTAATAAAGGCTTAGTAATGGAAAGCTACATTACATTTAAAAAACTAGTTGAAAATATATTAGAAGAATTAAACCGTGTATCTACAGATACGATTGATACAGATGCTAATGGCTCAAGTATAGTAGATAACATTATTCAAGCAGGAATGAAACAAAGAGCATCAGATATTCACATTGAACCATTAGAAAATTATATAAGAGTAAGATACAGAATTGATGGTATATTGTTTGATGTTGCTCATATTGATAAAGAAAAACAAACTCAAATTATAGGAAGATTAAAATCTATATCAAATATGCACCAAGAAAAACAAGAACCTCAAGATGGTAGAATTATAATGTATCCAGATTATAATATTCGTTCTTCATCACAAAAAAATATTTTTGGTGAGAAATTTGTTTTAAGATTATTAAAGAAAAATACAACAATTAAAGGGCTATTTGAACTTGGATTTCCTAATGACCCTAAGCTAGTAAAAGATGCATTTAATAAAAAGAACAGTATTACTGTAATAGCAGCTCCTACTGGTGAAGGTAAAACAACAACTTTATATAGTGTTATAGACTTTTTAAATAAAGATGGAATAAATATAACCACAATAGAGGACCCAGTTGAAATTAGAATACCAGGACTAAATCAAATAGAAATAGATGCAAAAACAAGCTTTGCAGCTTCACTTAGAACGGTTTTAAGACAAGATCCTAACATCATTCTAGTTGGAGAAATAAGAGACCAAGAAACAGCAGAAATAGCAATGCAAGCTGGACAAACTGGTCACTACGTATTATCAACAATACACACATTAAATGCAATAGAAGTTGTTTCAAGATTAAGAAAAATGAATATATCTAACTATGATATTTCAAGTACACTTGCTACATCTGTATCACAAAGACTTGTTAGAAAAATATGCCCAAAATGTAGAAGGGAAAGACAATTTACAGAGGAAGAAAAGGAAATAATCAAAAAAATCGGTAACAAATATAATGTAGACTTTGATGTAGACAATCATGTAACTTATGATCCTGTAGGTTGTGATGAATGTAATCACAGTGGATATTTTGACAGAATAGGTATATTTGAAACATTAATAATTTCAGATGAAATAAAACAATTAATAGTTGAAAATGCTTCTACTATACAAATTAGAGAAAAAGCATTACAAGAAGGATATAAGCCATTAATAATTGACGGAATTAATAAAGTATTAAATGGTATAACTACTTTGGAAGAAGTAAATAATCAGTTATTATTCTATTAATAAAAGGAAAGGAAAGATAGGAATGAACGTAAATGAAATTTTAAAAAGAGCAGATGAACAAAGGGCATCAGATGCGCATTTTATAACAGGATTAAAACCTATTTTAAGAATAAATAGAGAATTAGTGACTTTAGACGATTTTGATGTTATTACTAAAGAAGATATGTGGGAAGCATATGACTTTTTCTTAAAAGGAAATGTTGATAAAGATAAATTATTTAAGGAAAAGAAAGTATTAGACTGTTCAGAAGAATTTGGAGATATACGTCTTAGAATAAATATATCATATTCTGATGGAACCCCTGTAATAACAACAAGATTAATAAGAAACGAACTTCCTAAATACGAAGATTTAGGAGTACCAGATATAGTAAGAAGAATGACTAATCAAACACAAGGATTAATACTAGTTACAGGAAAAACAAACTCTGGAAAATCAACTACATTAAATGCATTAATTAACTATATAAATGAAAACCAAAATAGAAAAATATTAACACTAGAAAGCCCAGTAGAGTATAAACATAAATCTAAAAAATCTATAATAGTTCAAAAAGAAGTTGCATATGGTTCTGATATGCCATCATATAGCATAGGAACTAAAAACTCTCTAAGAGAGGACTGCGATATATTAGTAATCGGAGAGATTAGAGATAAAGAAACATTAGATGCAGCAATAGAAACAGCAGAATCTGGACACTTAGTATTAGGAACTCTTCATACTAAATCATGTGCAGAAACAATAGACAGAATGATAAACTTCTATGAAGTAAGAGACCAAACGACAATTAAATATTTAATAGCATCACTTTTAAAACTTGTTATTTCTCAAAAATTAATTAGAAATAAAAAGGGAACATTAACACTTATACCAGAAGTAATGGTTGTTGATAATGTTATCTCTGGTATTATAAGAAAAGAAAAATTAAGTGTTTCAGAAATTGAAGATGCAATACAAAGTTCATCAGGAAATGGAAGTATTGGATTAATCAATTCTCTAGCAGAATTATTTGTTAATGATGTCTTAACTTTAGATCAAGCAAAAGCACAAATTGAAGAAAAGAATATAGAAATACTAAATAGAACAATAATGCAATTAAGAATGAAGAAAGAAGACAAAGAAAATATTCAAACAGAACAAAATAATAATAATAATAATAATAACTTAAATAGTATGAATAATAAATTAAACAATGGATTCTAATGATATAACGAAAGGAGAAAAAAATGCCTGAATATATATACCGTGCAGTTGATAACAGTAATGGTATCATAATAAGAAGTAGAATAACTGAAAAAAGTAAACAAAATCTTATTAAAAGACTAAAAGCTAATGGTATGACTCCTATTGATATAGTACAAACAAGTTTTGGAAAATATCAAAGAAACTCTAAATCAGGAGTAGCTAACATACAAGAGTTAATGAAAATTGCAAATACTACTGATATTACTAAGAAAAATCAAAAAAGAAAGTTCTCTACAAAAGAGAGACTTAGTATGGCTCTTTCAATACAACAAAAAGTTACAAGTAGGGATTTGGTTATATTTACACAAAGTTTCTACTTACTGAAAAGAGCAGGATTCAACAATGTTCACGCTCTAGCTACTTTGTCACAGTCAACAGAAAACCCAACACTTAGAGGTATACTTGAAGATATCCAGTCTGGAGTTGAAGGTGGAGATTATATGTATACTACTATGGAATATTATTCAGATATATTTCCAGTAATATATATAAACCTTATAAAAGTAGGAGAGCTTTCAGGTTCTTTGGATGAATCATTAAGACAAGCAGTTGAATATTTGGACTCATCTACTGCATTAAATAAAAAAATCAAAGGTATACTTATACCTAATATAGCACAATTTGTATTATTAATAGCAATATTAATGATAGGAAGTGTATATATCATACCAATAATACAAGATGTATTTACGTCGATGGGAAGTACAGAAGAATTGCCAGCAATAACATTAGCATTTTCAGCATTTTTAACTCAAGTGCAAAGATTTTGGTATATACCAGTATTTATCATAGCAGGTGTAATTGGAGCATTATTTGCTTATACTAGAACACCAAAAGGAAAATACAATTGGGATTACTTTAAATATAAAATGCCAATATTCGGTTCACTTTTCTTTGCAATAGATTTTTCAAGACTAAGTAAAGCAATGGTTCTAAACTTAAAAAATGGTATGAGAATACAAGAATCTCTGGAAGTTAGTAAAAACGTAGTAAAAAATTACGTTATGCTATCAATAATTGAAACAGCAATAAATAATATTATCGTCGGAGAATCATGGGTTAAACCTTTTGAAGATTCTGGACTTCCAAGCCCAATGGTAACGGAGATGCTTAAAATTGGTATGCAAACCGACTTACCAACAATGACAGAAAAATTAGTTGAATATATGGATATGGATATTGATAACATATTACAAAAAATAGTTAAAACATTGCCACAACTTATGTATAGTATTATAGGAATTTTATTAATATTCATTACAGTAGTAGTACTAGTTCCTTGTATTCATGTTTATATGGGAACATTCTTATTCTCAGCAGCAGGATTCTAATAGGAAAAACGTAGGACAATGGAATTTAGATTCATTGTCCTAATTTGTTTTAGTCAAGTACATTATACAATTAACACTATCTTGAATTATTTATAAATTATAAGAAAAACGAAAGGAAAATTAATATTTATGAAAATAGGAATTGACATAGGAGGAAGCCATATTGCAACAGGGTTAGTCGATAAAGACGGAAAATTAATAGGAAAAGAAGTAAGAGATATTTCATCAGCAAACATAAAAAGTGAAAAAGATGCAAAAGAATTAATATTAAATATAATATATGATGAAATAGAAAAGCTACTAAAAAAATATGATTATGAAATTTCAGATATTTCAAAAATAGGAATAGCAGCTCCGGGTAGTCCTACGGAAACTGCGATTACAAATATTGTTAATTTAAAAATACAAAAATTTGAAATAGGAAAAATATTAGAAGAAAAATATGACGCCAAAGTAAAAATTAAAAATGACGGAAAATGTGCAGGCCTTGCAGAAAAAGAATATGGAGTCTTAAAGAAATATGATGACTGCGTATTTTTATGTATAGGAACAGGTGTAGGAAGCGCAGTATTTTTTGATGGAGAATTACTTGAACCAAAACATAATCCAGGATTTGAACTAGGACATATGATAATAGATATAAATGGAAAAGAGTGTAACTGTGGAAACAAAGGTTGTTTTGAAACATATGCATCTATGAAAAGATTCAAAAAAGATGTAATAAATACATTTAAGCTAAAAGAAAATATTACTTCTGAAGAAGTTCAAAAATATATAAGAGATAATATTAAAGAAAAAAACGTAGCAAAATTTATAGATAATTACATAGAAAATTTAGCGATAGGAATATCTAATATAATCAAGATATTTGAACCAGAAGCAATCTGTTTTGGAGGAAGTTTTTCATATTATGCTGATATCTTTTTACCAAGATTAAATGAAAAATTAAAACATTATGTATTTAATAAAGAAACTAAATATGAACTTGTTTGCGCAAAACTCCAAAATGATGCAGGAATAATAGGATCAGCAAATTTATAAAATAAAAATACACCTTAATTTAAATAAGGTGTATTAATTTATTTTTCAGAATCATCTTGAGGTTTTTTATTTTCAGGGATTACAATATCTCCATTCATTTTAGTTTTATTTTCATGAACTTCAAAAGTTAGATTATCTTTAACGTCTGAAATTTCGATATCTCTAGAGTTCCCCTTAACTATAACAATTTTTTTATCTGGATTCTTATTTTCTTCTTTCATAATAAAATTCATTCCTTTCTTATTTAAAAGAATATAAACTTATTTTAATTTAAGCTAAATATTATCATAAATAAATTCATAAATCAATTATTTTGGAAAGAAAAAATTTAATTAATGAAAAAACTTAATAAAAAAGTAGTAATCTCTTAAATATGCTATTTAATGCTTTTATTTAAAGATTACTACTTTTTATTTTTTTACAAAAATGTAATATATTTTTATTTCTAAATTATTGCTAAATTACTGCCACTATGATATATTTTTTATATCTTAATTTTTATTAAGTTTTTTCATTAATAAAATCGACATAACAAATAAGAAATGATAACGTAATAAATATTTTATTATTATGAAAAAGCATTGAGATAAAAATGAAGAACAAAAGAAAGGAAAAATAAAAGGAAAAATGAAAAGTAAAAGAAAATTAAATGAAGAAGGAATAACATTAATAGCAC
>CANQLM010000024.1 GCA_947624735.1 uncultured Clostridia bacterium
AGAAATTAGAGAAATACGATTAAGTGAAAGAAGGTTTTATCAAAAAATAACAGATATATATGCAACAGCAATAGATTATGATAGTAAATCTCCAATAACAATTAATTTCTTTAAAAAGGTTCAAAATAAAATGCATTATGCAGTATCACATCAAACAGCTGCAGAAATTATTTATAATAGAGCAGATAGTGAGAAAGAACATATGGGACTAACATCATGGAAACATTCTCCTAATGGAAAAATTTTAGAAACAGATGTAGTCATTGCTAAAAACTATTTAAGTAAAGAAGAATTAGAAGACTTAGAAAGAATAGTAAATGCATTTTTAGATTTAGCAGAAGGTAGAGCCAAAAGAAATATTCCAACAACTATGGAAGATTGGGCAAATAGAATAGATAAATATTTATTAGCGGATGATAGAGACATATTAAAAGACACAGGTAAAATATCGCATGAAATAGCTGAGGAAAAGGCACTAACTGAATTTGAAAAATATAGAGTAAAACAAGATAAGTTTTATCAATCTGATTTTGACAAATTATTATTAGAATCTGAAAATAAAAATTAGATATTTTATAACATTGCTTACATTAAAAAAGTTATAAATTTTAGAGTTAAAATATATACAATAATATGTGAAAATGATATAATTAAAAAAATTATAAAAAGGGGAAAATAAATGAAAAAAGTATTAAAACAAATATTATTAGTAGTTATAATAATAGAAATAATATTTATAATTTTTAATAATTACTCAGTAGTTGAATCTTATACATCAACTGTAATAGATGGAAAAGAAAATATAATAGTGGATTGCCTAAATGAGTTAAAAGAAACAGGAATTAAGTTAGACATAAAAGAAAGTGAATTTAAAAATGCATTAGATATTGTAGAAGAAATTATAATAAAAGAACTTAATAGTAATGGAATTTATTTAGATGATACAATTAATCCAAACGAAACAAATCCTATAATATCTGTTTGGTTTGGAAAAGAAAATTTACATAATCTAACATATTATGATGACATCTATAATGTTAATGTATGGGTAAGATACGGATATGAAGGAGAAATTGGACAAATAATACAAACTAAAATACCTATTATCTATAGTAATTCTAATGAATACAATGAAGATGATAAAAATTATATCGAAGAAAAAACTAAAAATTTACCATCTAGAACTGAAGTATACCAAAATGAATGGGACGAATTAGAAAAAGCAGTACAAAAATTTTTATCTCAATATGTTAATGACTCAAGCATTACATTTTATATAGCAGGTACAATGTCGGGAGATATTGATTTTGGGGAACTATTGATAAATGTTTTTAAAGATGATGTGTATTATAAAACAATTAAATCATTTTATGTAGAAAAATCGGATAAGATATTAGGAGACATAAATGACGATGGAATGATAACACTAGCAGATTGCACAAAAATATTAAAGCATGTAAAAAAGACTCAATATCTTTCAGAAGCAGAACTACAAAAAGCAGATATAAATGGAAAAGATGGAATAACACTTGCGGATTATACAAAACTATTAAAACATATAAAAAATAAAGAACCACTAAATTAGTTAAATAAAAATGTTCAAAGAAAAAGGGGAGAATATATGAAAAGAAAACTACTAGCTTGCTTTGTTATATTTATATTTATTTTTAGTATGATTCCAACTACTAAAGCTATATCTAGTGATGAACTTATAACATTAGGAAGCGGAAGCTATAAAATTACTGTAAAACAAAGTACAACAGTAAATGATATAATAAAAGTTTTAGGACAGCCAAAACTACAAACGCCATCTGCATTTGGAGGATATGCTTACTCTTTTTATACAGATAGTAATTATAGTAATTACTTATATATAGAAACAACAGAAGAAGGTAAAATTATATCTTATGGCTCTATTGAACCAAATTATAAAACAAATAATGATGGATATGGAGAACCTTATCCAAATCATTCATCTAGACTTATAGGATGTTTTGCCACTAAAGATAGCAAAATAGTCGGTGGAATTTATTACAATATAAATGCTACTAGCAAACAAGATACACAAATAATAAGTGAATTTAAAGAAAAATTTACTAATGACCCTGTAACCTATAATAAAAGTTTAGCTATGCAATCTATTACAATGTATAATGCATTTAGTTCAAAATTAGGAAAAAATGCAGGATTAGTATTTAATGAAGAAGTTTTTTATAAAAATGAGCAGTTAAAAGAACAAGGAAGTAGCATTCGTAAATATTTGCTAGATATAAACGCAACATCAAAATATATGTATGCTATAACTAGTGTTAAAGAAAACATTGAATTATCCAATGGATTAAATTATTTAATGAATCCACTTTTACTTGCAATGTATGCTAAAGATAATATAAATAAAGATTTTGCAAATAAAAATATTCCATTATTTGACTATGATGTCAATAAAAAAACATTATATGTAGGAACAATATCTAAAGATGCTTTAGAACCAACAA
Organism: uncultured Clostridia bacterium; assembly: GCA_947624735.1. Taxonomy (GTDB): domain Bacteria; phylum Bacillota; class Clostridia; order TANB77; family CAG-508; genus CAG-793. The sequence goes on from CANQLM010000024.1 coordinate 2,496, forward strand.
AAGAAATAGCTCTTACGAGCGATGAAAAAACTAAATTAGAGCAAGGAAGAGCCGAATACAAAGAAGCAGAAAGACTATTAAATTTAGAAAGTGAAATATATGAAACCAAACCTGTTTCTAATACTGATCCGGGAAAATTGGTTGCTGGAAAAATTAAAACAAATCCCCTAAAAGGAATAACGGCATATGTAAATGCAATAAGAGTAGCAGGAGGTCTTCCTAAGTTGACATATGATGAATATGCTTCTACTTTAGCACAATATAAATCTACACTTTTATCATATAGATGGCTAAAACTTGACCAAGAAATTACACACTCTGTTAAACAAGAAGAAGTTCCAGGCGTAACAAACGAATTTTATAATAAAGCAATGGAAAGTACATCTACTGGTTATGGAGAAAACGTTGCTAGAGGAAGTTATGGAACAACGGCAAATCAAATGAAAAATTCCATAAAAGCTTTTTTAGATGATAGTACAGATGTAAGTAAAAATTTTTCTCATAGACAAAAAATATTAAATGAGCATTATTCAATATTTGGATTTGGAATGAGTGAACAAATAGCTACAAATGAATTTAAAGGTTCACAAAGTACATCCAACTTTTTAGAAAGTTGGCCTACTAATGGAATTACTTTTATGGAAACACTTGAAAGTAATAAATTTACTTGGACAGCACAGTTTACTGATAAATATGAAGTACTTGATACAACTACGGTAACTATAAAATGTTTAAATACAAATGAAACTTGGGAATTTAATGAAGAACAAAATACTTATTCAAAAAAATTTAATAGAAATTTAAAATCAAATTCAACTTCTGCATATCAAGACAGAATTGATATGTATGATAATACTATAATTCCATTACAAGGCTATGTCTATGAAATAACAATACATAATTTGAAGCAACTATCTACAGGGACAACAACTGACTATACATATAGAAGTGTATTTGAATGTGCAGACACTACCCAAAACTCTAAACCAACATCAATTACAATCAATGTTCCTAATAGTTTAGAAAAAGACACAACTCAAAATGCTTATAGAGTATATCAAGGTCAAGAAATAAAATTAACAGCAATATTAAATCCAGCAAGTTGCACATATAAATTAATTGATTGGAAATCATCAAATCCTGACATAGTAAGTGTAACACAAAATGGAACGATAAAAGTTAATAAACTTGAATCAAAAGTAGTAACAATTACAGCAAGTTCGGTAAATGCTCCTTCTGTAAAGACACAAATCCAAATCATTCCGTATGACCCAATAGGGGCAATATGGGAATATGAGAAAAAAGATGATGGAACGATTTTAATAACAAATTATAAAGGTAATGATAAAAATGTTGTAATTCCAGAAGAAATAAATGGAGTAAAGGTAACAGAAATAATATCTGAATTTAAAAATAAAACATTAGTATCAATAACAATTCCAGCATCAATAAAATATTGTTTATTTACAATAAATAAAGCTTGTACAAACTTTGAAAAGTATATTGTAGATGCTAATAATGCTGTATATGAAGCAATAGATGGAGTTTTAATTGAAAAAGTTGGTAGACTAATGAGTTATCCTTGTGGTAAAAAAGATAAAATGTATAAAGTGCCAGATAAAGTTAAAAACATTAACTCGAATGCATTTGATAGTAATCCCTATTTAGAAGAAATTGATTTTAATAATGTTAATTATATACGTGTAAATAGTGTAAAAAATTTATCTAGTCTTAAAAATGTAACTTTTAGAGATAAAAATGCAAGCATAGAAAATATGGATGGATTCTTCTATGTATTTGTTAATTGTCCTAAAGATATAATTTTTTATGGATACAAGAGTTCAACCGCTGAAGAATATGCTAAAAAACATAATTATCAATTCGTAGCACTAGATAGCTATAAAAAAGGTGACGTAAATGGAGACGGAATAGTAACACTAGCAGATTGTACAAAAATATTAAAGCACGTAAAAAAGACACAATATCTTATAGGCGAAGAACTACAAAAAGCAGATATAAATGGAAAAGATGGAATAACACTTGCGGATTATACAAAACTATTAAAACACATAAAAAATAAAGAACCATTAAATTAAAGGAGGAAAATTAAATGAAAAATAATAAAATTAATAAAATAATTGCAATTTTATTAGTTATAACTTTAATGATTGTTTCATCTGCTAATATGGTTTATGCAGCAACTGACTTAAAGAATAATGAGTTATTAATTATGAAAGGAAAAACAATATATAAAACAACTACAATAAATGAAGTAAACTCTATGTTTGGAGCACCAAAAGCTGAATCAGAATCAGCTTTCGGTGGAAAAATATATTCATATACAGATGATAGTTATAGCTATTACCTATATTTAGAAACAAATGCAGTCGGAAAAATAATGAGTTATGGCGTAATAGAAGGAAACTTTAAAGATAAAAGATATAAACAAGGTGATAAACATGACAGCTATTATTGGAGTTTAAGCGGATATATATTAAGTGATACAAAAGACGGCAAAGTGTATGGACTTTCTGGATATAATTGTGAATATACAGATAAAAATCTATACTTAAGCAATTTCAAAAATAATAGTGATAAATATTTATATGGATTACAACAACATGCTATATTAGTTAGTAAGGTTTTAGCTAAGAGATTAGGAAAAAAATTCCCTCATACATATGTACCAGAAGACATTTTCTATATGAACGAACAATTAAAATATAATAATTCCGACTTATATGAATATGCACAAAATAATCAAAAAACACAAGCTATATATTCTGTTGAAAATGTAGGTATTGAAATTGAACTTACTGAAGCTTTGCCAAATCCAATTCTACTAGGAGAAAGAACTTCTTTCTATGAAATGGAAGAAAATTATAAATATGTATTGTATGACTTGAATCACATTGACCTTGAAGACAACTATGCAGTAAAAGAAACATTATATATAGACCCAAGTTTTTTAGAAGAAAAGAAAACAGTTGAACTAACTACAGAAGAAAAGTCTATCTTAGAAAATATAAAGGTACAATATAATGAATTATTAGCCCATAATAAACAAGCCGGAAATGGGGCGTTTGAGATAGAGCCTAAATATGATACAGTGCCATTAGTTGCTGGAAAATATAACAAATATGTTCTAGAAGCTACTACTAATTGGATTAATATGGCTAGAGTAGGAGCTGGATTAAGGCCACTTACTTTAAATGAGGATATTGCAGATGCAGCTCAACATAAAGCAGTATTATTAGCATATATGAGTACACATGATATGGTGGGTGGGCATTATCCAGTAAAACCTGATGAGGTAGATACAAGTTTTTATCAAAAAGCACAAAGTTATATGAATGAAAATTTATTTTATGGGGATATACAATTTAGCGTAAATTATGCTTTAAATGATGGCTATGGTGAACCAATAGATTGTGGACATAGATATAATATATTAGATCCTAGATATACAGAATGTGGTATGAGTTCTTTAGAAGGTCAAGGTGTACATAAGTTTTCAGGTAATGCAAGTTATAACAATGAAATGGTAGCTTGGCCATGTAATGGAGTAATGCCAATGGAACTTATCTATCCAAGTATTGGCAATTGGACAGCAAGATTTTATAAAAACTATACTGTAGATTCAAAAACAACAGTAACTATTAAGAACTTAAATACTGATAAAGTATATGAAATAAATATGTATGATCCAAGCAACGGATTTATTCTTAAAACAACAGGAAATTATCAAATAGCTTTCCGTGATGACAGAATTATTTATGAAGATGGAGATGTATTTGAAATAACATTACATAATGTAAAAAATTCTGCAGGAAACTATGTAGAATATAAATATAGAAGTGCATTTAAGAAAATCGGCAATTCAACAGTTAAAGAAGCAACAGATATTAGTTTAGATAAAACAAGTATAAAAGTTGCAATAGGACAAAGTCAAAGAATATTTGCTAAAATTGTTCCAGAAGATGCTGGAAATAAATTAACAAAATTTTCTTCATCTAGTGAAGGCATAGCAAAGGTAAGACAAGATGGAACAATAACAGGTGTAAGTAAGGGTAAAACTATTGTTACAGTAAAATGCGGAAATATTACTAAAACAATTCAAGTTGAAGTAACAGATAAAATTCAAGGCGATGTAAATGGAGACGGAATAGTAACACTAGCAGATTGCACAAAAATATTAAAGCACGTAAAAAAGACACAATATCTTACAGGCGAAGAACTACAAAGAGCAGACATAAATGGAAAAGATGGAATAACGCTTGCAGATTACACCAAATTATTGAAACATATAAAAAATAAAGAACCATTAAATTAAAGGAGAAAAAATAAATGAAAAATAATAAAATTAATAAAATAATAGCAATTTTATTAGTTATAATTTTAATGATTATTTCATCTGCTAATTTGGTTTATGCAGAAACAAGCTTAAAAGATAATGAGTTATTAATTATTAATGGAAAGACAATATTAAAAAATGCTACAATTAATCAGGTAAACAGTATGTTGGGAAAACCAAAAATTGAAACTATATCTGCATTTGGAGGAAAAGCATATTCTTATTATGATGATAATTATAGTTATTACTTATTTTTAGAAACTGATGAAAATGGAGTAATTAAAAGCTATGGAGCAATAGGTGGAAATTTCAAAGGAAAAAGATATGGACAAGGAGATACTGGAAATAGTACTTATTGGTTTTTATCAGGAGAGTCTTTATACGATTACTTTGGAGACAAAAAAGTATATGGAATAATGGAATATAATTGTACATATAGTGATGAAGAAAAATATTGGACAAATTATGAAAAACGAAGTGGAGATTATTTATATGCATTACAACCACACTGTATTGCTGTAAGTAAAGCACTAGCAGTTAAAAATGGAGACCCATTTAAGCAAACTTATGCTACTGAAGATCTTTTTTATATGAATGAACAACTAAAATATAATGGGATGAGTTTAGTTGACTATGCTGAAAATATGGGAATAGAGACTCAAATTCGTTCTACTGGAAGAAGTTATGGAAATTTATTTTATGAATATCTTCCAAATCCAATATCATATGGAAGTAGCACAGAAAAACGTACATATGAAAGTAATTATAAATATATAATATATGATGTACAAATGACAGATTTTGAAAGTAAAAAACATAATTATGGCTCATTTTATGTTGACCCATCGTTCTTAGAAAATAGAAAAACTGTAGAATTAACAGCAGATGAAAAGCAAAAATTATCATCTGCAGTAGCAAAATATAAAGAATACTTAAAAAATTTAGAAGCAACAAATAATGGAGAATTAGTTGAAATAAAACCACAGGTAGATAAACTTCCACTTACGGCAGGAAAATATAAAAAACAAGTATTACAAACAATAACTGATTGGCTAAATGTAGCAAGATTAGGAATAGGAATGGGAGCACTTGAACTAGATACTGATATTGCAGATTGTGCACAACATAAAGCTGCATTGGTTTATTATATGAATCAACATGGAATGGATGGAGGACATTTCCCTGAACAGCCTGAGGGTGTTAGTGATGAATTTTATCAAAAAGCACAAAGTTATATGAATGAAAATTTATTTACTGGAACAATACAAACAAGTATTCCTTATGCATTAAATGATGGATATGGTGACCCTGTAAGCTGTGGACATAGATATAATTTAATAGATCCATATTATACTAAATGGGGATTAGGAACAGTAGGAGAAGGACTTTCTATTCAGCAACAATCAGCACATAAATTTGCAGGAAATACTAAATGGGATGGTGAATTAGTTGCTTGGCCAAGCAATGGAATATTACCACTTGAATTAGTCTATATAGGAATAGGAAACTGGACTGCACAATTTTATAAAAATTATGAAATAACTGATAAAACGACTGTAACTGTAAAATGTCTAAATACAGATAAGGTTTATGATATAACTGCAACAGATAGCAGTAACGGAAAATTTTTAGCAAAAACAGGTAAGGACTTAATAACTTTTAGAGATGATTCAATAACATATCAAGATGGAGATGTATTTGAAATAACATTACATAATGTAAAAAATTCTGCAGGAGGATTAGTTGAATATAAATACAGAAGTGTATTTAAACAATTTAGCAGTTCTGCAATAAATCCGGTGACTGATGTTAGTTTAGATAAGACAAGTGTATTGCTTTCAATAGGACAAAGCCAAAGAGTACTTGCAAAAGCTATTCCAGATGAAGCAAAAAATAAATTAATGACATTTACTTCTTCTAATAAAGATGTAGCGACAGTAAGACAAGATGGAACAATAACAGGTGTAAGCAAAGGAAAAACTACTATTACAGTAAAATGCGGAAATATTACTAAAACAATTCAAGTTGAAGTAACAGATAAAATTCAAGGAGATGTAAATGGCGACGGAGATGTAACATTAGCAGATTGTACAAAAATATTAAAGCACGTAAAAAAGACACAATATCTTACAGGCGAAGAACTACAAAGAGCAGATATAAATGGAAAAGATGGAATAACACTTGCGGATTATACTATACTATTAAAATTTGTAAAAAAGGTTGCACCGTTACCATAATTAATATTTAACAAATCTAAAATTTTATATTGACATTTTAATTTAATAGATATAAAATATTATTATAAATATTTTTTGGGAGGAATAAAAAATGAACAAAAAACTTATAACAATACTTACAATTATAGTGTTATTGGTAAGTATGTTAGTACCAATGACAGTAGTTAATGCAGCTCAATCTACTGCTAAAGTTAGTTTAAAGGCTAACAAAACAACGATTAATTCAGGCACAAATGGGGGGGAGATAGAATACCAAGTTATAGTTGAATGCACAGAATCTATGAGTGGTGTACAAGTAAACCTTGAAATTCCAGAAGGTATGGAAATGATTGTACCTGCTTGGAAAAATGAAATAGATGAATTTGGAGAACCTGTAAAGAATCCAGATGGAAGCAATAAACAAGTAGCTGATTCAAAACCTTATCTAAATCAAGATATAATTAATCGTAATTTTAATGAATATGACTTTGTACTTGATACAGGGGTTATTACATTAACAGACCAAAATCCATTCAAATTAGCTAAAGATGGAAAAGCAGTAATAGCAACATTTAAATGTAAAATAAAAGATACATCTAAAAAAGCAGATTACGAAGTAAAAATTGCATTTGCAGAAGTACAAGATGCTTCTTCAGTAGCAATGCCAGTAGAAACTCAAGCAGACAAAGTTTCAGTTGTAGTTAGTGCAACTGGTCTTAAATTAAATAAGAATGCTACAACAATCAAAGCAGGAAGTACAGAAACCTTAACAGCAACAGTTGTACCAGCAGATGCTGAAGATAAAGTAGTTTGGTCAAGTAGCGATACAAACGTTGCAACTGTTAATAATGGAGTTGTAACTGCTAAAACAGTTGGAAAAACAACAATTACTGCAAAAACTGAAAATGGAAAATATAGTGCAACTTGTGAAGTTACAGTAGAATGTGCACATACAAATACACAAACAGTTCTAGCAAAACCTTCTACTTGTAAAGAAGCAGGTCATGCAGAATATACAAAATGCGTTGATTGTGGTAAAATATTAAGTGGTTCAGATGCACCACTTGCATTAGCAGAACATACATATGTTTTAGTACCTGAAGTAAAAGCAGTTCATACTCAAACTGAACTAAAAAATGGTGTAAAAGAACATTACAAATGCTCTGTTTGTGGAAAATTATTTGATTTAAATAAAAAAGAAGTTTCAGAAGAAGCTTTAGTAATAAAAGCAGAACATACAGTTACTAATGTAAAACAATTAGATGAAGAGTATCATGAAGGTACTTGTAGTCAATGTGGACTAGTAGTTAAAGAAAAACATTTAGGTGAACCAGCAACTTGTACAGAAAAAGCAGTATGTGATGTTTGTAAAGCAACATATGGAGAAGTAGACCCTGAAAATCATGTTCATACTGAAACAAGAGATGCTGTAGAAGCAACAGTAGAAAAAGAAGGATACACAGGAGATGTATATTGCTTAGACTGTGGTAAACTAGTTGAAAAAGGAACAGTAATTCCAAAAGTAGTTCCAGAAGAGAAACCAACAGATCCTACAAAACCAGAAACAGGTGACAACATTATGATATATGTTAGTCTTCTAGCTATCTCATTGGTAAGTATAGTTACATTTTCTAAATTCAAAAAAAGAAAATAAACTCTATTAAAATAAATTAAATAAAAATAAAGCTATATTTTATAGAAATTATAAATAATATTTATTAAAAAATTTCTTAAGATATAGCTTTTTTTGTTTACAAAGCAATAACATAATAGTATAATCTATATATCAAGACTTAGAAGGAATTAAATATAAAAATGAAAAAAATATTTAAAACTATATTATTATTGATTTTTTTAGCAATTTTCATATTTTCTACATATAAGGTAGTTAATTATCTTTGGGAAGCATACCAAAATAAAAAAATGAATAGTAAGCTAATTGATGAAGCTATTACAACTATTGATAGCCAAGAAGGTGAAGAGCAAGAAGAAATAATAGATGAAACTATACCACCTATAAGCGTTGACTTTAATATATTAAAGCAAAAAAACAATGACATTGTAGGTTGGATATATTCAAAGGACACACCAATAAATAATCCAATATTGCAAAGTAAAGATAACAGTTATTATTTAAGAAGACTAATGACAAAAGAATACAATACTGCAGGAAGCTTGTTTATGGATTTTAGAAATAATTCTAATATGCAAGATAATAATACAATAATATATGGTCATAATATGAAAAATGGTACAATGTTTGGAACTATACAAAAGTATAGAAATCAAGAATATTATGATAAACATAAAAATATGTACTACTTTACTCCGGAAAAAAATTATATAGTAAGGATATTTACTGGATTTACAACATCAATTGATTTGGAACTTTATAATTTACCTACATTAAATCAAACTAAAATAGATAATTTAGTAAAAAAATCAAATTTCAAAACAGATATAACAGTTACAGAGAATGATAAACTACTTACATTATCAACTTGTGCATATGATTATGAAAGTGCAAGATATGTCGTAATAGGATTATTGGAAGAAATATAAATTATTTTGCATATACTAGTATTAATGAAGAAAATAATTATATTAGTAAAGCAAAATAAAAAAATTAAATACAAGGCTCGTCTTTATGTAATTAAAAATAACAAAGAGATAATAAATTGTGATGCATTTATTGGTAAAAACGGAATGACTTACAATAAAAAAGAAGGAGATAAAAAAACACCAATAGGAATATTTAAGCTTGGATTAGCATTTGGAACTCATAAAAAAATTGATATAAATAAATCAATTAATTACATAAAACTAAATAAAAACTTATATTGGGTAGATGATGTAAATTCTAACAATTACAATAAGTTAATAGATATTACGAAGCAAAAAAGAGATTTTAATAGTGCAGAACATTTAATTGACTATAAAAAAGAATACGAATATGCGATAGAAATAAAATCAAACCCTACAAATATAAAAGGAAAAGGAAGTGCTATATTTTTACATTGCAGTAATCTAAAACCAACTGCAGGATGTATAGCTATTGAAAAAAATAATTTAAAGAAAATTCTAAAACTAATAAGCAAAGATACTATAATAATTAATATGTAACTATAACACATTTCTCACGGTAAAGTGAAAATTGTGTTGTTTTTTAAGTCTAAATTATGTAACAATTTTACAAAAATTCAAGTGCATATAAAAAAATTGTGTCAAAAATTTATTCTGTTCATATTATAAAAAAAGAGGTGCAAAATGGCTTTTTCAGATAGAGAATTAATCGCAAGAATAATTAGATGTGAAGCAGGTGGAGAAGGAGACAATCGGAATGAGAGCAGTTGCTTCTGTCATTATGAATAGAGTAAATGCGACAGAAGGAGAGTATGCAAGGGTTTCACAAGGCGGAAGTGTTAGAAATATAATATTTCAAGAAGGTCAATTTGATTGTGTAAGAGAAACTTTAAATGGAAAATATAATTCACAAAACATATATAATATAAATCCAACTGAGGTAGAATATAACATAGCAGATTGGGCACTTTCTGGAAATAAAATACAAGAAGCAGGAAACTGTCTTTGGTATATGAATCCTTTTAGACCAACTTGCCCGGGAAAATTTCCATATAATGGTTCAGGTACTTTTCACACAAAGATAGTTCAGCATTGTTTCTTTAGACCAACTGAAATTTATTCAAGGTCTTAAATAAATATTATGAAGGAGAGAGAAGATGGAAGATATGAATATAGAAACTAAAGAAACAGCAGTAGATATGGGAAATGGAAACCAAACTGCAATTCCAAATGGTATGAACAGTAATATAATGCCCGAGGTTCTAACAAATGCAATATATACACCAGCATTTTTAAGAACGCAAATAGGAAAACTAATGAGAGTTGAATTTTTAATAGGAACAAATAATTTAGTTGATAGAATAGGAATATTAGCAGATGTAGGAGCAAGTTATATTTTGCTTAGGTCGTTTGAAAATGATAGTTTAGTTTACTGCGATTTATATTCTATAAAATTTATAACAATATCGACAACAAGTAGTTTAATTCAAAATTATAATAATAACACAAACAATATGAATGGATATAGACAAAGTCTAGGAGATATAACAAATAATAGATATTGGTAAAAGTTTTTTGATAAAAAGTATAAAAAATCCAAATTATTAAGAAATCTAATAATTTGGATTTTTTTAAACTTCACGGGTAAACCACGAATGGTTATATATTAAACTTTACTAAAAACAGAACCTAGAGCACCAAATAAACCAGCTGATGCTAAGCCCATAATTATTCCTGCTAAAATAACACCTGCCATTATAGCAATTGTACTTTTCTTAAAATCCATATCTAAAAGACTCGCTGCTAAAGTTCCAGTCCAAGCACCTGTTCCAGGAAGAGGTATTCCAACAAATAAAAACAAAGCAACATATAAACTTCTGCCTGTTTTTTCTTGCAACTTTTTTCCACCTTTTTCACCTTTTTCTAGGCAAAACTTAAAAAATTTACCAATAAATTTTTTATCAGAACCCCATACTAAAATTTTTCTTGCAAAAAAGAAAATAAATGGTACAGGAAGCATATTTCCTAAAATACAAGTTATGTACAATGGAATAACAGGAAGTGCCTCACCAAATGCAGGACTTAGTCCTATAGGAACAGCACCTCTTAGTTCGATTAAAGGAACCATAGAAACAAAGAAAACAATCAAATATTTTAAAAACATAATTAACTCCTTATAAATATTATATTTAAATTGTGCAAAAATATTTTACTATAATGTAAGCAAAAAGTAAAGGCTAAGTGAAAAAGTAAATGCAATTCCGCAAAGAAATGAAAAATTGGTTAGTAAAAAAGTTAAATTCCAAAGGAAAAATTCTCTAAAAAAGGCTTGCATTAAATTTTTTTATATTATAAAATATAATGGTTATAGAGAAAAGAGGAAGTTTATGATATTTCCAAAATTTTTAAATGAAAATGATTTAATTGATGTTCCGGCTCCTTCAAGCGGAGCAAATGATAGTGCTGACATTAATAGAATAAATAATGCAAAGAAAATGCTAGAAGGATTTGGATATAAGGTAAATTTATCAAAAAATGCGCTTAACTGTAAAACTGGAAGAAGTGCAGACGCACTAACTAGAGCACAAGAATTAAATGAAATGTTTAGTGATAACTCTAAAGCACTAATGTGTCTTGCAGGAGGAGATTTTTTACTAGAAATGCTTCCATACATAAATTTTTCAAATATACAAAATAACCCAAAGTGGGTTGAAGGATTTTCAGATCCAACAGGAATATTATTTCCTCTAACGACTAAATATGATATAGCGACCATCTATGGAGATAATTTTAAGAGTTTTGGCGCAAGCGATTATCATATAAGTATAAAAGATTCACTAGAGATATTAAAAGGAAACATTGTTATACAAGAAAGCTATCAACTTTTTGAAAATGAAAGAAAAGAAAGAATAACAGGGCTAGAAGGATATAATCTTACAGATAAAGTTGAATGGAAAACTTTAAACGGTAAAGAAGTTAATGTAACAGGAAGAATTATAGCTGGTTGCATAGATATAATAAAAGAACTTGCTGGTACTAAGTATGATGGTATGAAGGAGTTTAATGAAAGATATAAGCAAGATGGAATAATACTTGTATTTGATAATTGTGAACTTTCAAAAGAAGATTTAATTAGAACTCTATGGAAGTTTAATGAACTAGAATATTTTAAATATGCTAAATGCATTATATTTGGTAGAAATGGCGTAGAAAAAAATTATTATGAAGAATATCAAGAAATGAAAAAATGTTTGCAAGATAGTGTTATATCTCGATTAGAAATACCAGTAATTTATGATGCAGACATTTCACATAAAGGACCTAGTATGACAATAATAAATGGAGCTATTGCAAATGTACAATGCAATAATGGAAAAGGAAAAATAGCATTTGAATTAAAATAAAAGCAGGTACATAAGTACCCGCTCTTTGCTCTAAAGAAGTCCGCCTGCCAATTCTTCAAGTAGCCAGAAAATAGGATATTTGAAAATAGTCAGCAGGATAAGCAAACCAATAACCCACCCAAAGGTCTTTAAAATAGACTTTAAAAGGTTTATGACAAAGTCAATTATGGCAAGCTTGTAAAGAAGGACCACAATGAGAGCAATCAATACTAATGGCATAGATGTTCCCTCCAAGTTGCAAAATGTATATACGTATATTATACCATGAAAGTCTCAAAAATTCAAATATAATAAAACATTCAATTTATAAGAAGAATTAGTAAAAGGAGAAAAATAGAAATGAAAGAAGAATTTATTAAATTACTAAAAGAAACAAACAGAGAAGGAATAGATCAATTACTTGATTTTTTAGAAAAATCTGATTT
>CANQLM010000025.1 GCA_947624735.1 uncultured Clostridia bacterium
TAGTGGTATGAATCAGTAGGTCGTCCGTTCAAATCGGACAAGTGGCTCCATTATTAAAGGTCATTAACTTTAGGTAATCTATTGTTATTGGCTTTTAATTTTTTATATTTGTACCTACAAAGGAGCTAATAAAAATGGAAGAAAATCTAGAAAAAAATATTCAGAATAAAGTAGCAATTGTAACTGGTTCCTCTAGAGGAATCGGTGCAGAAATTGTTAAATTATTATCTAAAAATGGTTATACTGTTATTTTAAATTACAATAAATCACAAGAACTAGCAGAAAATATTGCTAAAGAATATTCTAATGTTCATATATTTAAAGCTGATGTTTCAAAGTATGAAGAAGTTAAAAATTTAATCGATTTTACAATTCAAAAATTTAATCACATAGATTTACTAGTAAACAATGCTGGAATTGATTTAGTAAAAACCATTACGGATACAAGTATTGAAGATTTTGATAATGTTTTGAAAACAAATCTTTACTCTGCTTTTTATGCTTCTAAAGAAGTGTCTAAATATATGATAAATCAGAAGTCTGGTCATATTATTAATATTTCTTCAATATGGGGATTAACTGGAGCTTCTTGTGAAATGGCTTATTCTGTTAGCAAAGCGGGATTAGATGCTATGACTAAATCATTAGCAAAAGAACTTGGACTTTCTAATATTAGAGTAAATAGTATTGCTCCTGGAATAGTAGACACAGAAATGAACTCATTTTTATCTGATGATGAAAAGAATGAATTATATAAAGAAATTCCTTTAGGAAAAATGGGAACTCCTTTAGATGTTGCATCTTGTGTATTATTTTTAGAGAATAATTCATATATTACTGGACAAATAATTCAAGTCAATGGTGGATGGAATATATAAAAAGCCGTTACAAATTGTAATGGCTTTTTTATTTTATTTATTTATTTCTTCTAAAACTTCTTCTACATCAATTCCGTGAACTAAACAAGCTTCTTCTAGAGTTTCTTCTTGTGATGCTGGGCATCCTATACAATGCATTCCTGCTTCTAGCAAAATATCTACTTTTTCAGGTGCTTTTTCTAATAATTCCCCTATTTTTGTATCTTTGTTTATTTTCATAATTTTTTTGTATGATGTTTTATATAATCATACTCTCCTTTCTTCAAAATTTTATTAATATTAATATTTTATCACATTTTTTGAAAAAAGTATAGACAAATTCAAATTTAAGTTATATAATACCAAATAATGGAAGGGGTGTTTTATATTTTTACATTACTCGATTTATTTTTTATCATACTAATTTTTAATTTTTTCATTTGTTTTTACTACTTTTATAACTTAATTCAAGTGTTATTTTTTCACAATATTCAAGGTTCAAAGTTAAAATTAAAAATGAAAAAGGAGGTTTAAAATATAATTTATTTTTTGCTTTTAATTTTTGCATTTATAGTTTTTTTATTTAATTTTATATTATTCAAACCAATTTTGTTAGCTAACAGCTTAAAATATTCTAGTCATTTTAAAATATTTAATTTTTTAATAGAAGACCTTTATCTATGGAATATTACTAAAATAATATTTATTTTCACATCAGTTTCTTCTACTCTTATTATTCTCTCTTATATTTTTTCTTTTTTTAAATCCAAAAAGAAAATAGATACCATAAAAGAGAAAGCCCCTACTTTTGGACTTTTTATTGGTGTAGATGAAAATAATAATAATATTTATATTCCTGAAAAAGGACTTTATCAAAATTTTTTAGTAACTGGAACTATTGGCTCTGGAAAAACATCTTCTGCATTATATCCTTTTACTAAACAATTAATTCGCCATAACTCTTTTAATAGTGATAAATTAAGTTTTTTAATTTTAGATGTAAAAGGAAACTATTATTCAAAAGTTATAGAGTTTGCAAAAGAATTTAATAGGCTAAATGACGTTATCGTTATAGAATTAAATGGTAAATATAATTATAATCCTCTAGATAAACCCAATTTAAAAGCATCTGTTTTAGCTAATAGATTAAAAGAAATTTTAACATTATTTTCTCCTAATAATTCTGAGTCTTATTGGCTTGATAAAGTAGAACAGATTTTAGAAGCTTGTATTAAACTTTGCAGAGTTTATAATTTAGGGTATGTTACTTTTGAAGAAATTCACAATTTGGTTATAGACAAAGAATATTATGAAGATAAGTTGTCTGCCTCTCGCAAAATATTTTTGTCAAATAATTTACCAAAGGAAACTATATTTGATTTATATAGTGCTATTTCTGTACTTGAAAAAGATTATTTTTCCTTAGATGATAGAACTCATAATATTTTAAAATCTGAAATAACTAGAATTACCAACTGTTTTGTATCAAGTTTGGATGTAAAAAGAACTTTTTCACCAGAAAAATCAAAGGAAAATTTTTTCGGATTTGAAGATGTTTTAAGCTCTGGTAAAATTGTTGTTTTAAATATGAATATTGCTGAATATAAAAATTTATCAAAAATAATAGCTGCATATTTGAAATTGGATTTTCAAACTGATGTATTAAAGCAACTTTCAAAAAATAAAAATATTAAACCTTCTGTTTTTATATCAGACGAGTATCAAGAATATGTAACTTCTTCCGATTCTTCTTTTTTCTCCCAAAGCAGAGAATCAAAATGTATAAATATCGTTGCAACTCAAAGTTACACGTCTATTTTGAATGCATTAAATAATCAATATTCAAGTAAAGTTATTATTCAAAATTTAGTAAATAAATTATGGTTTAGATGCGACGATATTTATACCATTGAAGATATACAAAAACAACTTGGTAAATCTGAAAAAGAAAGGCTTTCTAAGTCTTATTCTGAAAATTCTAAAGAAAGTTTTTATAATCATTTTGCTAAAAATTTTGTTTCTATAGACTCTAATATTTCCGAAAGTGTTAATTCTTACACTCAATTTGATTATGAGTATGACTTTAAATTCTTTACCCAAGAACTTTCTACATTTAATTGTCTTTCTTTTTTATCTGATGGAGATAAAATATTAAAACCTAAAAAATTAACTATGATTCCATATTTTAAACTTAATAAAGGAGGTTAAATTAGATTTATGAAAAAATTTATATTTTTATTTAAATTTTGCTTTATTCTTGTTTGTATATTATTTTTTACTTTAGAAAATTTTTCTTTTTGCGCAACACCTAAAATTGTTAATACTTTAACCAAAGCATTTGAAAATATAGAAGATTGGCTTTTAAAATTAGCAACTCCTGCAGCAGCTGTTGCTGTTGGCGTTGGTGTTTTTATGAAAAAATTTAGTTTTGGAGATGAAGAAAAAATTAGAACTTCTAAGAAAATAATACGAGGTTCCCTATTTTCTTATGGATTTTTACTCGCTCTTGATTTAATTTTACAAGCAATCAAATCTTTAATTTAGGAGGCATTTTGGAACAATCTGAGGTTGTTAATTTAATTATTGAAACTATTAATACTATTTTTAGTAATATACTTTCTTCTATCGATAATAATATTTATGCTAATTTGGATAAAGTTGCTTTCATTAATTCAGATATTCTTTCGAATTCTTTTTTTGAAAAAATATTAGGGGCTAATGGAAAAAATGGATTTATATATTTAACTGATGCTATGCTTTTAGGAATATCAATTTACTATTGTGTTAGATTATTTTATTCACATTATGCTGAGTCTAATATTGAAAAACCTTTTCAATTCATATTTAAACTGCTTATTTTTGCTATTTTAATTAATTTTTCTTATTTTTTTATGGAGCAAATTTTAAATATAAATTACCTCATTTCTTCTTCTATCCAAGAAATTGGGAAAAATGTATTAAATAAAGATATTTCTTTTTCTGGAATTATTTCCGAATTAAATAATGTTTTAACTGTTGATAATACTGCTTTAGATTTATTCTCTTTAGATGGTATATTAAAAAGTCTGTCTAGCATTGGCCTTGTCAATCTTTTATTTACATATTCTTTAAGATATGTTTTTGTACAAGTTTTAATATTGTTTTCTCCATTTGCTTTGTTAAGTATAATCAATTCATCAACATCTTGGATTTTTAGAGCTTGGTCCAAATGCATATTTTCACTTTTAATTTTACAATCATTTTTTCCATTAATTATAATGGTTATATTCTCTACTCCTAATAATAATAAAATTTTATTTGTTGCCGGTATTTATTTACTTACAAAAATAAATAATTATGTAAGAGAAATATTTGGAGGAATTAGTTTGGAAATGTCTGGAGGGTTTAATAATATGGTGTCTTTATTTAAAAAATAAAAAAGAAAGGAGTATTACTATGAACTATATTTTTCCTACTAATTACAATTTTAAAAACAAAATTTTTGGAATTATTGATTACCCAACTGCTATTTTTAATATTGTTTACTTTTTAATTATATTTTCCATATTTAATGCTATTTTTAACGCAATTAATTTAAAGATTATCTTTATTGTGATTTTTTATTTTCCAATATTTTTGTTTAGTGTAATTGGATTTAACCACGAAAATATTTTATATTCTTTATTTTATATTATAAAATACCTAATTAAGCCAAAGATTTATTTATATAAATAGTTGTAAATTTCGACTAATAATGATATAATTTGCAAAATAGAATTATGTTTTGAAAGGGCGGATAAATATGAAATTAGAGCAGAATGATATATCTTTAATATTTTCTCAAACTAGTATTCCTGACGTGTTTTTTACAGAATATTTATCACAAGCAAATGGTGATTTCGTTAAGGTTTATTTATATTTATTTTTCTTGTCAAAATATAATAAAGAAGTAAAAATAAATGATTTATCTAAAAAACTAGAATTACCTCTTCCTGTTGTGCAAAATGCTATTAAATATTGGGAAGATGCTGGTCTTCTTATTAGAAAAAATCAAGGTTTTATCGTAACTAATTTGCAAGAAATTGAACTTAACAAAGTATATAAGCCTAAAATATCACTATCTGCAGACGATATGAAAAAAGTGCAAGATAGTAAGAGTCGCGCTAGAGTAATTGATACTATTAACAATGAATGCTTTCAAGGAGTTATGTCTCCTATATGGTATGGAGATATTGAACTATGGTTTAAAAAATATGGTTTTGATGAAGACGTTATGCTTGCTCTATTTAGACATTGTTTCAATAGGTCTGCTTTACATAGAGCTTATATTATTTCAGTAGCAGAAGACTGGAAAAAGAATAATGTAAAGACTTTTAGTGATTTAGATTTATATTATCAAAAACAAGAAAAAATTAATATTATTGCAAATTCTATTAAAAAGAAATTGCGTTTAAGTAGAAATTTATCTACTTATGAATTAGGTTTTGTTGAAAAATGGAATATAACTTATGGATATAATATGGATATCATTGAAATTGCTTTAAAGAAAACTACTTCTAAATATAATCCAAGTTTTGAATATATAGATAAATTATTAACAGATTGGTATGAAAGAGGTTTTAAAACTGTAGATAAAATTCAAGTGTATCTTCAAAATGAGAAAAATAAGCCAGTTCAAAGTCAAGAATCTTCTAAAAAATTAAAAACTTTTCCTCAAAGAAATTATGATGATTTAAATAGTTTTTATAGTAATATAAATTAAGCGAGGTGATTTTTTGAATTCTGATAATTTAAAGACTTTACTAATAAAATATGACCAAAAGAGAAATTTAGCACTTAAGAATGCTAGAGAGAAGAAAATTTCTATTTATGAAAAATTTCCTGAGCTTGAAAAAATAGATAATGATATAAATTCTTTATCTATTAAATCCATAAAAGAAGTCTTAACATCTACGGATAAGACTGTTATTGAAAATTTAAAAAAAGAAATTTCTAATCTAAATAAGAAAAAATTAAGTATTTTAAAAGAAAATAATTTATCTATAAAGGATTTAGAACCTATTTTTGAATGTTCTAAATGTAAAGATACTGGCTATATAAAGACCAATGATGGAAATGTTTTGTGTTCTTGTATAAGACAAGAATTATACAATCTTGAATATAATAGTTCAAATATATATGATTTGAAAAATCAGACTTTTAAGAACTTTAGATTAGACTGTTATTCTGATATTGCTGATAAAGAAAAATATGGACAAAAACTTTCTCCTAGAGATAATATAATTGCAATCAAAAAAATATGTGATAATTTTATAGAAAATTTTGATGATCCTAAAGAATCTAATTTATTATTCTGTGGTAATACTGGTCTTGGTAAAACTTTTCTATCTTCTTGTATTGCAAATAAACTGATTTCTAGAGGTAAAACTGTTCTTTATCAAACTGCACCTATTATGCTTGATAATATAATTGATTATAAATTTGGAAAGAGTACAGATAATATATGTAATTCTATAAATAATGTTGATTTACTTATTATTGATGATTTAGGAACCGAAGCAAAAAACAATTTAAAAGTTACAGAATTGTTTAATATAATTAATTCTAGACTTTTAAATCAAGATAATAAAGTTACTAAAACAATTATTTCTACTAATTTATCTTTGCAAGATTTATATAATGTTTATGAAGAACGTATTGTTTCTAGATTAATTGGCAATTATAATGCTTGCTTCTTTTATGGTGATGATATTAGAAGGAAAAAGAAAATAAAAGTTTAATATATAAAAAAACTTCTTATGAATATTCATAAGAAGTTTTTTATAGATAAGTGAGTATATTTTTAATTGATTTTAGATTTTAGTTTTTAGCATCTTCAGTTTCTTCTAGATTTTCATTTTCTTCTGAAACTTTTTCTATGCTAACTACTTTTCCTCCGTCTGATGTTCTCATTAATGTTACACCTTGAGTATTTCTTCCTAAAACACTTATTTCCTTAGCTTTTATTCTAATTACAATTCCACTATCTGTAATCATTAGAACATCATCTTCTTCATTTACTATTCTTATTCCTACTATGTCTCCAGTTTTAGGTGTTACTTTATAAGTGATTACTCCTTTTCCACCTCTTGTTTGAACTCTATATTCTTCAAGTTCTGTTCTCTTTCCAAATCCATTTTCTGTAATGGCTAGAAGTGTTTCTTTATTTTGCTCATTTATTGTTTCCATACCAATTACATAGTCATCTTTGTCAAGTCTCATTCCTATAACACCTTGTGCAGATCTGCCTACTGGTCTTACGTCTTTTTCACTATATGTAATGCTCATTCCTTTTTTAGTAACCATTACTATATTGTTATTTCCTTCAGATAATCTTACATCAATTAATTCGTCATCTTCTTTTAATGTTATAGAAATTAATCCTGTCTTTTTACCTGAATCGTATTCTTTAAATGGTGTTTTCTTGATTAAGCCTTGTTTTGTTGCCATTAGTAAGAATTGATTATCTGTAAATTCTTTTACTGGAATTACTGCTGTTATTTTTTCTCCTGCATCTAATGATAATAGATTTACTATTGCTGTTCCTTTTGTAGTTCTTCCTGCTTCTGGTACTTCAAATCCTCTTAATTTGTATAATTTTCCTTTATTACTAAAGAATAATATTATATCGTGCGTAGAAGCTGTAAATATTTGTTTTACAAAGTCTTCTTCCCTTGTTGTCATTCCTGTTATGCCTTTTCCTCCACGTCTTTGACTCTTATATGTATCTAAAGGCATTCTTTTTATATATCCGAAATGTGTTAGGGAAATAACAGTTTGCTCCTCTTGAATAAGGTCTTCTTCTTCAAATTCTTCTTCAGAAGCAACTATTTTTGTAAGTCTATCATCTCCGTATTTTTCAATCATTTCTAATGATTCTTCTTTTACTATGTCATCAACTAGATTGTCGTTTGCAAGAATATCTTTAAGATGTGCAATTAATTTCATTAATTCATTATATTCTTCTTCGATTTTTTCCCTTTGTAATCCTGATAAAGTTTTCAATCTCATATCTAGTATAGATTGTGCTTGAATATCATCTAATCCAAATCTCTCCATCAATCTTTCTTTAGGGTCATCATAAGAACTTCTAATTATCTTTATAACTTCGTCAATATTATCTATTGCAATTCTTAATCCTTCTAATATATGAGCTCTTGCTAATGCTTTATCTAAATCGAATTTTGTTCTACGAACAATTACATTTTTTCTATGGTCTATATAATTGTCTAAGCATTGTCTTAAAGTAAGTATTTTTGGTACATTATCTACTAAAGCAAGCATAATTATTCCAAAAGAATCTTGCATTTGTGTATTTTTATATAATTTATTTAAAATAACTTTTGCATTTACATCTCTTTTTAATTCAATAACTACTCTTACTTTTTCATTTCTATCTGATTCGTCTCTTACTTCCGCAATTCCTTCAATTTTCTTATCTCTAGCTAATTGATTTATATCTACAATTAATTTAGCTTTATTTACTTGATATGGTAATGAAGATACTATAATTCTTTGCTTATTTCCAGACATTTCTTCAATTTCTGCTTCAGCTCTTAATGTAATTTTTCCTTTTCCTGTTAAATATGCTTGTTTTATACCTTCTCTACCCAATATAGTTGCTCCAGTAGGAAAATCAGGACCTTTAACTATTTTTAATAGTTCTTCGTCTGTAATTTCTTCCTGTTTTTCTCTTAATTCTACCATTTTAATTACTGCATTAAGAATTTCTTTCAAATTGTGTGGTGGAATATTAGTTGCCATTCCTACTGCAATTCCTGATGAACCATTTACAAGTAATGCTGGTAATTTTGCTGGTAATACTGTAGGCTCTTGTCTAATACCATCAAAGTTTGGCATAAAATCAACTGTATTTTTTTCAATATCAGTTAACATTGTTTCAGCTATTTTTGCCATTCTTGCTTCAGTATAACGATAAGCAGCAGCTCCATCACCATCAATAGAACCAAAGTTTCCATGTCCATCAATTAATGGATATCTTAGTGAGAAATCTTGAGCTAGTCTTACCATAGCATCATAAACAGATGAATCTCCATGTGGATGATATCTACCTAAAACGTCTCCGACGGTTGTAGCTGATTTCCTATATGGTTTATCACTAGTTAATCCATCTTCATACATTGTATATAAAATTCTTCTATGAACTGGTTTTAAACCATCTCTTACATCTGGTAATGCACGTTGAACTATAACACTCATTGCATAGTCAATATACGCTGTTCTCATCTCTTCTTCAATGTCTCTGTTTACTATTCTTCCTTCATTAATTTCTGTTCCTTCATTTTCGTCCATTAGCATACCTCTTTCTTTGCTATTTTACCCTCTCATTATACTAAAACGAAAATAAAAAAGCAAGCAAAAAATGCTATTTTTTATTAATTTTTCGCATATATAGACCGATTTTATGCTATTAATTTATTGGCTAACTCTAATTCTTCTTTACTTAAATTAAAATCACCATTTTTATGTTTTATTAATGTGTGTATATTCTCAATCTTCCTTGCTTCTTTTATAGTATTTTCAATTGGTAATACATCTTTAATTTTATCTTTTATTTTTTTATATTCTCTTTCCATTCCATTAAAATCATGATTTTGATAATATTCTTTCCAGTTTGAACAATATTTTGCTATTTTTTCAAAAGAATTAATTTGATTATCAAAACTATTTTCTATGTTACTATTTATAGTATCGAGAACAACATTTTTTCCTTTTTTTATAATTGAACTTATTTCTGTTGATACATTTCCGTTTTTTGATAATAAATTAATTCCTTTATCTAATAATTCTGATATACTATCAATTAAACCTCCTGATTTTATAACTGTTCTTGCTTGTTCTACATTTTCAAAATTTCCAGTTACCATACCAATTGCACTTTTTCCTAAATCAATAGCTGAAGAAATTGCTTTTTTTATTCCTGCTTGAAATCCATTTTCTAATATTTCATTTTTTATATTAATAACTTGATTTTCTATTAAATTTGGAAGTAATGCTCTTAGTCCCATATCTAATCCTATATTAATAACTTTTCCTAAAGATGACTTAAGAAAATTATTTTGTTCATTTTGATTAACTATATTATTTTCTAAATTATTATTTAAAATATTTGTTAATTCCATTTTTGTCCTTTCATAAAAAATTAATTTTTTTTATTTATTTTTAATTAATTTTATTTTTTTAATTATTTTTTATTTAATTTTTATCATTTTTTATTATTTTTTATTTAATTTCTATTTTTTTTAATTAATTTTTTCTTAATTGTTTTTAATTCGTTTTTTATTTCTTTTATTTTTATATTATTTTTATTTATTGCTAAATCATAATAATCACTTAATTTTATTTTTCCTAAAATATCATAATTTTTAAATATTTCCTTTAAAATTTCATCATCAATAGATTTTTGAGTCCATTTATTAAAAATTATTTTTATTTTTTGTTTTGGTATTTCCCATTCCTTATCGTAAATTTCTAATAATTTTTTTGATTTTTTTATTTCTAATAAATTTGCACCAGAAATAAATATTGAATAATCACACATTTTTAATATTTCTTTACTATAATCTAATAAAAAATCAGATGAACTATCAATTATAATTAAATCATATTTATTTTTTAAATTATTTATTATATTTTTTATTTTTTGTGGATTTATACTTTGGCTAGATTTATAAATTAAATTTATTCCAGAAATTAAATCAATATTATTTTTACAATTTATTATATAATTTTCTATATTAAAATTTATTTTTTTATTATTAAATTTTTCATTTTTTATTTTATTATTATTTTTTTCTATTATTTTTTTATTAATTCCTAATAAATTTGTTATAGAATTATTAAATATATCAAAATCAATTATTATTACTTTTTTATTTTCTATCATATTTGCGAAAGTTATTGAAAAAATACTTTTTCCTATTCCATTTGGTCCTAAAATTGTAATTATTTTTCCTTCTTTTGTTTTTTCATTAAAAAAATTATTTATTGGAATTGTTTTTTTATTAAAAACACTATTTTCTTTAAAAATTATATTTTTTATTTCATTTAAATTAATATTTTCTATTTTTTTATAAATATTTATATTATTTATTTTATTTTTTGAAATTAATATTATTTTTATTTTTTTATTTATTAATTTTATTTTTTCTATTAATTTTTCTAAATTAATATTACCTTCTAATTTTTCATTAATTATTATAAAATCTATTTCTTTATCATTTTCTAAATATTCTAAAATTCCTTCTTTATATAAAATATCACCACATGGAATTATTAAATTTTTTTCTTCTTTTAATTTATTATTAATTTCTAAGTCTCCAACCGCTGTAATTATTTTTTTAATTTTTACCGCCTCCTATTATTTCTTTTTCAAAATCAGCTGATTCTATTTTGGCTAAAATGTGTTCTTTTCCAACAAAAATTACACACTCTCCCCTCCTTAGTGAATTAATTTCTACTTTTTCCTTTTCTGAAATATTTAAATATTTTTCTAAAACTCTTATGTTTTCTTCTTCTAAATTAAAAAATACTTTTATTTCTGAATTATTTAAAATACTTTTACCATATGTTCCATTTTCTAGACTAAATAAATCTGATACATCTTGTGTTATAGCAACTGCACTTCCGCCATATTTTCTAATAGTTTTAAATATTTTATATATAAAACTTGCAACTTCTTTGTTTGAGGTAACTCCTATAAGTTGCCATATTTCATCTAAATAAATACTCTTTTTCTTATTTCTATCTTTTTTTATTCTGTCCCAAAAAAGTTCAGTAAATAAAAATAATCCATATTTAATATTATCTTCTCCGAAGTTCATATATATCTGCAATTATAAGTTTATTATCTAATTTAACATTTGTATGTTTATTAAAATAACTTAATGAACCATTAATAAATGGATTTAATTTTAATTTTAAATTTCCATCTAATTCTTTATATAAATCTTCTAAAATAGGCATTTCTTCAGTTGTTTTGAATTTTCCATTTTTTAATAACGTTTTATCTTCAAATGTAATTCCTTTATTTTTATACGTTTGTATTATTTTTTCTTCTAAAATTGCTTTTTCTTCTTCTTTTAATTCTCCAAAAATTAAATCGAAAAATCCAAGTATTTTACTAATTTTGGTTGATAAATAACCTTTTTGGTCTTCCTCTAAGCATTCTTGTCTAATGTCAAAAATATTTATATAACTACTAGAACTTGGCCCTATTTTTATAATTGATGCATTTAATTCTTTAGCTAAATTATCATATTCCCTATCAGGATCTATTACAAATTGCTCTAATCCAAAAAGACTATTTCTTAATATCATTAATTTTGTAAAAAATGATTTTCCTGAACCGCTTGTCCCGAAAAATACACATATTTGAATTTTTATATTTATTTCTATTATATTTATCTAAAAAAATTAAAGAATTATTATATATATTGCTTCCTATAAATATTCCTTCTTCATCAAAAATCGATGATGATAGAAATGGATATGTTGCTTGAATTGAATTAGTTAATATATTTCTTTTTGTTACCTCTTTTATATCTTTTTCGTTTTGCATAAATGGTAAGTTAGCTCTAAATGCTTGTTCTTGTCTAAAGTAAGCTCTTTTAGATTGCATTCCTTTACTTCTTAACATTCCCTCTATTTTATTTAATTTATTTTCTAATTCTTTTTTATCTCTTGAAAATGTTGTAATATAAGTATAAATAAAAAACATTTCTTCATTATTAATTTGCATTTCTTTCCTAATATATTTTGCATCATTGTACGTAAAGGCTGCTATTTCATAGTCTTGTCTTGCTTTTCCTATTTTTTCAAGGTCAACTCCAACATTTCCTATATTATAAGTTAAATCTTTTATTACTTTATATGTATCTTGTTTTTCATAATATATTGAAATATATATATTTTCATCTGTATCTATAATATTTTGAAATATTAAATCATTTTGTTCTCTAATGTAGTTTACTATAAGCAAGCTTGAATAATATATTCCATCAATTTCAATATATTTAGGATTATTTAAGCTTATATAAGATGGGCTTAAATAATCCTTATAATTAAAAGTTCCTCCTATATAATTGTCTATAAGTATCACCTCTTCTGTTTATTTTTAAATTTTTTCTGAATTAAGGAATGAGAATAATATCTCGATTATTTGATTGTCTTCTGTGTATTCCGAAACAAAATTTCCGCACCTTCCAAATAAGTCTTTTAACTTTAAATAATTGCTTTCTAAATTTTGTAGAATAACATTTTCATTTTCTTCTGATGGGGAATTTTTTATTATGATAAAAAATTTTTTGTTTGAAGATTTTTTACTTTTTACAAAGTAATTAATATATTTTATATATTTTTCTTTTATTTCTGGATATAAATTATTTTTTTTTATTTTATTTAAATGTTCTTTTAAATCTTCTTTCTTACTTTGAATTAAAATCTGAAAATTAAAATTGCAACTCTTAAATATATTTTTATAAGAGTTTAGAATTGCCTCTTTTTCTAAAGTAGATTTTAGAGTATAGTTTATTGGGCTTACACCTAATATTTTTATATAGGAGGAATCTTTCATTTTTATAATTCCCTTTTCTAAAATCTTTTCAAAAGGCAACCAATTTTGAACAGATTGAATTTGTTCAACTTTTTGCATTTTTCTCCTTTCGTTTATTATTTTACATTATTTACCATTCTTTGTCAATAGTTTTTGTAAAATTTTGTTATTTTTTATCTGTTTTCTAAAAAATAAAAATGGGTAGCTGTATAGCAACTACCTATTTTTGATTTCTTTATAAACTAATCTTACTAAGAAATATAATCTAATAATTATAAATCTAGATTTTTAACAAATTTTGCATTTTGCTCAATAAATTCTCTTCTTGGTTCTATGTCATCACCCATTAATATTGTAAATATTTGATCTGCTTTCATAGCATCATCTAATGTTACTCTTACAAAAATTCTATTTGCTGGGTCCATTGTTGTTTCCCATAGTTGTTCAGGATTCATCTCTCCAAGACCTTTATACCTTTGTATAGAAACATTATCTCTTCCTATTTTTGCAAGTTCTGTATCTAATTCTTCATCAGTATAACAATATATATCTTTTATTCCTTTTTTAGATAATTTATATAAAGGTGGTTGTGCTAGAAATACATGACCTTGTTCAATTAAAGGTCTCATATATCTAAAGAAAAATGTTAATAATAATGTTCTAATATGTGCACCATCAACATCGGCATCTGCCATTATTACGACTTTTCCATATCTAATTTTATTTACATCAAAATCTGCACCTATTCCAGCTCCAATTGCTTGAATTACTGGTTTTAATTTATCATTATTATATATTTTATCTGCTCTTGATTTTTCTACATTAAGCATTTTTCCCCATAAAGGAAGAATTGCTTGTGTTCTTCTATCTCTTCCTTGTTTTGCACTTCCTCCTGCAGAGTCTCCCTCAACGATGTATACTTCACATTCATTTGCATTCTTACTACTGCAATCAGCTAATTTTCCTGGAAGAGTTGTTACTTCTAAAGAATTTTTCTTTCTAACTAATTCTCTTGCTTTACGAGCTGCTTCTCTTGCACGAGAGGCACTAACACCTTTTTCTAATATTGCTTTTGCTACATTTGGATTTTCTTCTAAAAAAGATGTTAATGAGTCTACTACTATCGATTGTACAATCCCAGCAACATTACTATTTCCTAATTTTGTTTTAGTTTGGCCTTCAAATTGAGGGTCTTTTACTTTTACTGATACTACTGCTGTTAATCCTTCTCTAATATCTTCGCCTTGTAGATTTTGGTCTTTTTCTTTTAAAATAGAATGTGCTCTAGCATAGTCATTAAATACTTTTGTTAAAGCTCTTTTAAATCCTTCTAAATGTGTTCCTCCCTCTATTGTGTTAATATTATTTACAAATGAATATATATTTTCATTATAAGAAGTTGTATATTGCAAAGAAATTTCTACTGGCACATCTGCATTATTTTTTTCTATATAAATTGGTTCAGTATTAATTTTTTCTTTATTTTTATTTAAAAATTCTACAAATGAACGTAATCCTCCTTCAAAGCAAAATTCAGCTTTTTTAGGAGTTTCTTCTCTTAAATCTTCAATACTAATTTTTAATCCTTTTGTTAAAAATGCTATTTCTCTAAATCTATCTTCTAATGTTTCATAGCTGTATTGTAATGTTTCAAAAATTGTTCCATCTGCAAAAAATCTAACTTTAGTTCCTGTTTTATCAGAATCTCCTATTTTTGTAAGTGGTTGTACTGTTTTTCCTCTTTCAAATTTCATTTGATAAACTCCACCATCTCTTTGAATAGTTACTTCAACCCATTCTGAAAGAGCATTAACTACTGATGCACCAACTCCGTGAAGTCCTCCTGAAACTTTATATCCACTATCTCCACCAAATTTTCCTCCAG
>CANQLM010000026.1 GCA_947624735.1 uncultured Clostridia bacterium
TATTTTCTACTTGCATAGGTTCTTGGTTAGGTTGGTTTGTATTTTCATATGGATTATAATTAATTGAATTTCCATTTGCGTTTTGATTTTGCCAAGCTGATGTTGCATTTCCTCCCATCATTCCTCCTGACATCATATTCATCATTCCAATACCCATAAATCCATTTGCAGCTCCATTAGCATTTTGTGCAGCATCTTCTACTGCATTTGCATAAGCAGTTGTCATTCGTCCTTGTTGCATATATGAATTTGAGCCTAATTCATATTCATTTATCTTTTTCTCTGATTCTTCCTCTAGTGTTACTGATTCAACTGCGAAACTTACTAATCTTAGTCCTCTTCTTCTTATTGGCTCATCAAAAACTCTTTCTTCAAGCATTTGTTTCATTTCATCAGTTTGACTTGGCATTTCTAAAACTGGTACTTTATGTTCAGAATTTCCAAGTTCATTTAAAACATTTTGAAAAGCTGACATAACTTCACTTCTTATTTGTCCAACTACTGATGATTTATAATAAATATCTGCGGTTCCTGCTAATTCTTGCATAAATATAGCTGGGTTATCTAGTTTAAATGTATATGTACCATAGCAACGTACTTTTACACTTAAAGGTGACATTGTATTTGTCATTCTATTTGGTATTGGATGTGACCAATCTTGAAATGGTATTGGTGCAGATGTCCCAAATTTATTATCCATTATCTCTTTCAAATTGAAGAAAAATACTGCTTGTTGCTTTGATGTTGCTCCATCATATAAAAATCTTTCCCACATTTCTTTAAATGTGTTTTTAAATTGTCCTGCAAAAAAAGATGGTGAAGAAGATTCATCAAAAGTATATATTCCATCTTCTGCTGTTGCATCAATTACCTTTCCGTTATCATATATTATTGCGCATTGTCCTGGTGCTACGATTATTGTACTTCCACTAGTAATTACTCCATTTGGAGTTGTTTTTCTTACCATTAGTACATCTCCTGTCATATCGTCACAACGAATTGCCTCTTTCCATTGGTCTCCAAGTGTGCTTGAAATTGCACTTGTTGCTGCTTTAATTAATCCCATAATTTCCTCCTTTTAATATTTAATTATTTATAGAATTTTATATTTTTGTTAGCTATTTAATTTTTTCTTGTTAAGTTAGACAATACCCATCCATGTTTTTCTGTAGTTATTACACTATTACAATATTCACATCTTCCCGATGATGTTATAGTAGTTGGTGCTCCGCAATTAGGACAGTTTGTTGTTTTTAATCCATTTTGGCCTGGAGTCGTTAATTCTCCAGTTGTTCTTATAAACGTTAGTGTATACGTGTGATAATATTCTTTTGTTTTGTCTCCTCTTATTACTTTTTTTGTTGTTGCATCAATGATGTAATCTCCCATTCTTGAATTTAAATCAACTTTTAGTACATCATTTCCAGCATATTGTTCAAATGTAAGAAGATGCATCCAATTTACAGATATTCTTTCCATTACATTTATTTGATTATTTTTTATATATCCTTCCAATTGAGCCTTATGTTGTTCAAATAGCTCTTCTGATTCAAATGGTCTTATTTTCTCCCAATCTCTGTCTGTCCATGCATTTTGTAATTTTATAAATACCTCTTTTGCAAAACTTTCAAATTCTTCTACATTAAAATTAGGGTCTATTTGTTTTATTTTGTTTTCTACTAGTTTATCTTCATATATTGTTTTTGTTCTTAAATTTATATTCGTATAATCATTTCTTCTATTTCTACCTATTTTTGATTTTAATATTGTTATAATTAAAACCACAAAAAATATAAAAATATATGTTCCTACATCTCCACCCCAAAGTATTGGAGTTGGAAAATATCCGGTAACTGTTCTATGGCCCGAGTCCCAGTCAGAATCCCAACTAGACCCTGAATCCCAGCTAGAGTCCCAATCAGAGTCCCAGCTTGAACCAGAGTCATAGTCTTCAAAGCTACCTACATCTGCATATGTAGGTATATAAAAAAACATTATTAAAACACTTAATATAATTATTTTTTTTATTATTTTCATATTTTTCTTTTCTTTACTAATATTTTTAATTATTATTTTGATTTGTTTCGTTTGGATTATAATAATTTTGGTTATTGTTTGGATTCATTCCATTTGGATTATAATAATTTTGATTATTATTTGGATTCATTCCATTTGGATTGTAATTATTTTGATTATTGTTTGGATTCATCCCATTTGGATTGTAATTGTTTTGATTATTGTTTAATCCTGAATTATAATTCTGCATTACATTATTTTGAACATTATTAGAATTTTCTGTAGTCTCATTTTCTTCTATTTCATTAGTTTTTTTTGGTTTTTTTAACACTATAATTACTAAAAGTACAACAAATATAATTGGCACTGCAATCATAAAACCGCCAATCATTCCTAAATTATTATTAATTGCTGCTCTCCTACTGCTAGCGAAGGTAGGAGATGTAAATAAAGTCATTATTATAAAAATTATCAAAAGTATCTTTCTTATTTTCATCTTTTTTCTCTCTTTTTTGTTTATTTTTCTTAATTATACAGTAACGATTTTTTTTAGTCAATTAAATTAAGAAAAAAATTATAATTTGCTTTTTATTAGTGTCACTATTTATCATCCTGTTTTACTCAAAATTTCTTTTTTCATTTTTCCTATTATTTTCTTTTCTAATCTAGATATATAGCTTTGAGAAATTCCTAGCATATCTGCTACTTCTTTTTGGGTCTTTTCATTTCCAGTTATAAATCCAAATCTTAATTCCATTATGTTTTTTTCTCTTTTATTTAATTTTGATATAGAAAGTTTTAATAATTTTTGGTCTACTTCATCTTCTAACCTTCTTGATGTTATATCATCATCAGTTCCTAAAATATCTGATAGTAAAAGTTCATTTCCATCGCTGTCTTGATTAAGTGGTTCATCTATAGATATTTCACTTTTAATTCTATTGCTTCTTCTTAAATACATTAAAATTTCATTTTCTATACATCTTGATGCATACGTTGCAAGTTTTATTTTTTTATTCATATTAAATGTATTTATAGCTTTCATTAAGCCTATTGTTCCTATCGACACTAAATCTTCTATTCCTACACCTGTATTTTCAAATTTTTTAGCTATGTAAACAACTAATCTTAAGTTATGTTCAACCAATGTTTTTTTAGCTTTTTCATCTCCTTTATCTAATTTTAATATTTCTTTTTCCTCCTCTTCTGGTGAGAGCGGAGCTGGTAGATTTTCACTACCTCCTACATAGAAGATTCTTTCTATTTCTTCTATATTTAAAATTTTATTATACGCTTTGTTTAACATTTCTAGTATTTTCATATTCTTTTCCTCCTTCCAATATTTCTAAACCAATTAAAGCAGAATAATTTTTGCTTATCTTTTTGTCATAAATTCCTATTATTACATTTTTCGTTATTATTTTGTTTTCGTTATAATTAATCTTTATATATTGCGGTTTTATTCCCATTAACATTCCATTTTGCTTTCCTATTGATTTAAAAGGTATCAATCTTATTTTTAATTTTTCATCACCTCCCAATAATTCTTCTATATTTATAATTTTTTCCATAATAGTTTTTTCTACGATTATTACTGGCTTTTTTGATAGTGGGTCTTTTAAAGTATTACCAGAATCTATGTATGCTTTGGTTTTTACTTTTTTATTATTTACCGCAATTTCTAAATCACATAATAAATCTTTAATTTTCATCTGCCTTTTATTCAAACTAAATGAATACTGAATTATTAGAAATCCTACTGCTCCTGCAACAAGTGTTATTTTCATTGGATATGTTCCTACTAATACCCCATTTTGAAAATACACACTTTGTGGAGAAATTAAATAAAGTAAGGCCAAAGCACACCCACCAATTACAAATGATGCTAAGTAAAAAAGTAATAAATTTTTCAAGGCCTGCTTTATATTTTCATTATTAAATGCAATGTATATCATTATTATTGATAATAATATTTTCATAAATAATGCCGAATATATTGGTATTATATTTAAATATGATACTATTGCATACAAAGCCCCTAGCACACTTGATACAATTAGTTTGACATTTTTCATTTTTCTTTTTTGCACAAATCCTGTTGCATAAAGTATTATGTAATTCATTAAAGTATTTTCTAAAAATACTATATCTAAATAAATCGTCATGTCCTTAATTTTAGTACCTTTGTCTTAAAAAAACTGTCATTTTTTGAAAAATGCACACAAAAAAAGACTTGCCTTTTTCGACAAATCTTTCTTTATAAATTATTCTTATTTTAATTATTTAATATAAATTAATTTTTATTTATTAAGGTTTTTATTCTTTTTCAAGAATGGAGGTATATCTATGTCTACACTACTTTCACTTGGTACTGGTGTGCTTTGATTTTTTATCCATGCTTTTCCACTAATACTTGTTTCTTTTGCTCCTGGTTCTTTATCAAATCCTGTTGCAATAACTGTTATGCAAATATCTTCGTCTAAACTTTTATCTACTACTGCACCAAAAATTATGTTTGCTTCTGGATCAACACTTCTTTGTACTAATTCAGCTGCTGTATTTACTTCATGTAATCCTAAGTTTTCTCCACCTGTTACATTAATGATTACTCCTCTTGCTCCTTCAATTGTTGTTTCTAGTAATGGACTTTGGATAGCTTGTTTTGCAGCATCTTCTGCTCTGTTTTCTCCTGATGCTCTACCAATTCCCATATGAGCCATTCCTGTATTTAGCATTACTGCTTTAACATCTGCGAAGTCAAGATTTACTAATCCTGGTATTTTTATTAAATCTGATATTCCTTGTACACCTTGTCTTAATACATCATCTGCCATTTTGAATGCTTCAAGCATTGTTGTTTTTCTATCTATTATTTGTAATAATTTATCGTTTGGTATTACTACTAATGTATCAACTTTGCCCTTAAGACTTTCTATTCCACGTTCTGCTTGAGTCAATCTCTTCTTTCCTTCAAAAGTAAATGGTTTTGTAACTACTGCTATTGTTAATATTCCCATTTCTTTTGCTATTGATGCAACTATAGGTGCTGCTCCAGTACCTGTTCCTCCACCCATTCCAGATGTAACAAATACCATATCTGCTCCTCTAATTGCTTCTGATATTTCAGTTTTACTTTCTTCAGCTGCTTGTGCTCCTATATCAGGATTTGCTCCTGCGCCTAAGCCTCTTGTTATTTTTTCTCCTATTTGTATTTTTGTTTTTGCTTTTGATAACATTAGTGCCTGTTTATCAGTATTTATAGAAATAAATTCAACTCCTTCTATTCCTGAGTCAACCATTCTATTAACTGCATTATTTCCTGCACCACCTACACCAATTACTTTTATTACAGCTGTTTCATCTGTATTTAAGCTTTCATCATAACTATTATTGTCTAATAACATAACGTTTCCCTCCTATTAATATACCTTTTAATTATTTTTATGAATAGAAAAAGTCTTTAACTTTTTCTAATAAATTTTGTAAGAAGTTTTGACTAGAATTTATGTCTAAACTACTTGATACTGTTTTTGCAAATGGTCTTGATGCAATATACCTAACTAAAGCATAAGCTGTTGCATAACATGGCTTTATTAATCCTGCCGTTTTTCCTGTAGCCATTTTAACTGGAATATTAAATGTAATTTTTCCTACAATATCACTTTTGCTTATATTTGTGATACCTTGTCCAGTTAATACTACATTATTTAATTTTTGTTTTATACCTTCGTTAGTTATATCCTTATTTACAAGTTCAAATATTTGTTCAATCCTTGCTTCAATTATTTCTACTATATTTGAACTTCTTACAATTTTATTTCCGTCCTTTGCAGTATTTAATACTACTTCAGTGTCATTATCAATATATGATTTTAAGGCTAATCCATACTGTCTTTTAAGTTTTTCCGCTTCTTCATGTGATATATTAAGTACTAATTCTATATCTTTGGTAATATTGTCTCCACCTATTGGAATAGCATTAGTATATAGAAATTTGTCTCCGTCAAATACTCCTATATCAGTATTTTCAGCACCAATATCTAGAAGCATTATGTAATCTTTTTGTTCTGATTCATCTAATACAAGATTCTTTTCAGCAAGTGTAATTGGTACCATTCCATCTATGTCAATATCAACTTTTCTAAATATGCTTGTAATTACTCTAATGTATTCTTTATCTGCTAAAATAATTTGCGCATTTAGGATAAATGTTGAACTGAATGCTCCGATTGGATCCTCTACTCTTTTACCATCTTCTAGAACAAAATCGTTTGTTACTATATCAATTATTTGTTTTCCTTCAGGTATGTCAATATCTTTAGCTTGCATTAAAGCATTTTGTACATCTCTAGAAGATATTCCTGAATATTTATCTTTAGCTCCTCTTGTAACACTATTTTGAATTATTGTGACATATTTTCCTGGAATAGTAATGTATGCAGAATTTATTTTCATACTCATCTCTTTTTCTGCATCTTTTACTGCATTTGATATTGACTCTGCTAATAGCGTTTCGTCAACTATTTTACCTTTTTGTATGCCACTAGATTTTTTACTGGTGTTACAAATGACTTCAATCTGATTAAAATTATTGACTTCACCGACAACTAAGCTGATTTTGGATGAACCTATGTCGATGCCTACAATGATATCACCTATAGCCAAAGTAAATTACCCCCAGTCCTATACTTTTTTACTTGCTTTAGAATATATTATTTTTTAAAAAAAGTCAATAGAATTTGAAATAATTTTGTAATATTTTCGTAATAACTTTGTAATAATGTCGAATATTATTATTTCTCACTTTTTTTATTAAATTTTTGTGAAATTTTGTTTAAATAATATCTTCTTATGATTCCTAGATTATTAAACATTCTTCCTACAAATACTATAATTGCTGCTAAGTATATATCTACATTTAGTCTTTGTCCTAAATATGTTAAAATCATTGCTATTATTGCATTTACGAAGAATCCAGAGATAAATACTTTTAAATCAAAATTTTTCTTTATATTTGATGCAATTCCTCCAAATACAGAATCAAGAGCTGCTACTATCGCTATTGCAAGATATTTTGATGCTGTATATGGTATTGTTGGTAATAAAAATCCTAGAAGTACTCCTAATAATGCTCCTATTATTATTGTTAGTATTGTCATTTTATTGAACCTCCTTCATTATTTCTGCATTCATTGGTTTTGAATATTTATTTATCTGAACATTATCAGATGCTTCAACTTCAACTTCTAGATTGTTAATTCTCATTAAATCAACAAATCCACTATTTTTTAAATTTAATGTACTCATTAAATATGCTTTATCTCCAATGGCTTTTACTGTAAATGGTGAACTTATTCTTGCATCTGAATTAATAACTATGAAGCTATTGTTTATTGATATAATGTCTGTTAAGTTTATTATTCTATTATCATTTATTGAAATTGCCTCTGCTCCTGCATATTTTAATTCATTTACTAACATAAGCAAGTCATCTGCTGAATAAATTGCCTCTTCTGTATCTCTTAATGTTATTATGACTCCTTCTCCTTCTACATCTGTAAGTCCTAATAACATACTTGACTCATTTAATTCTTTATCTAAAAGGTCTGTTGCTTCTTTATTTTCTGCTATTGTAGAAATATATTCTGATATAGTATTTCTATTAGTTTCATATTGTTCCATTGTTTCTTCATATCTTGATTTATATGTTGCTATTTGAGTTTTTAGTTCATCCTCTCTAAGTCCTTCTAAGTTTGATTCTTCTGATTTATCTACTGCTCTAAATTGTATAAACATTGAACCTACAAGTAATAAACTAATAATTCCTACTATTACTGATAATATAATAGTTTCTTTATCTCTTTTTATAGTCAATTTTATTCACCTCTATTTCTCATAAATTTTTGTGTTAACGCACCTGCAAATTTGTTTATTTTAATGTTATTTTCTTTTTTTACTTGAACTGATAGATTGTTCATTCTCATATTTTGAAGTGTTCCTCCTGCTCTTTCTACAGCTCCATATAAACTCTCTTGATGTCCTATTGCTTTAATTCTACAAGGTGAACTTATTTTTTCTCCATTAACTAATATTACATTTCCTGCACATACAATATATGTTGAATTTACTATTCTTTGTCCATTAATTTCTATGGCTTCTGCTCCTGCATTTGCTAATTCATTTACTATGTCTCTTAAATTGCCATCATGAATTAATAATGTACTTGCATCTAATATAGGTAAATTAGTTTGTCCGTCTGCAAGTTCTATGACTATACCGCTTCCTGTAACATTTGTTAATCCTAATAGTAAATTATTTTTCTTTATTTGTGCTGTTTTTTCTTCTGAATCACTCGCATTGGTTGATACTGATTGTCTTATGACATCAAGTTCTTTATTTGTTTTTGCTAAAGATTCAGCTATTTTTTCATATTTTTCTTTCCATTCTAAAAGGTCATCTTTAAGTTCGTCATTTGCAAAACTTTGTGCTACTATTGAATTCTCTATTGCCATTGTCCTTATCTGTACCGTTAAGGCTAATGCTAATACAAAACAAGTTATTCCTAATCCTATTTTTAAGTTTTTATTTTTCATTTTTGCATATGTATGATATTAAATTATCATATTCTCCTTTTATATTTAGGTTTTTAAGGATGCCTATAAACCTATTTATAACCAACTAGCATATGGATATTTATTTCTAAAATCCACATCTAAATTTAAGGTTCCGGATTTATCTTTCTCTTTTTCAATAATTGATTGCATATATAACATTTTTATATCTATATTAGTCATATCTCCTAAGTTTACTGTTTTATGTTCATTTTCTAAATATAATATGTAATTATTATTGTTTTCTATATTAACTGATGAAATATATTCTCTAACTCCATAGTTGCTTGCAACATTTAAGATATTTATTACCGTGCTTATATTTTCTATATCTTCTGCAACGAGTTTATTTCCAACATTAATATTTTCTTCTAAAGTTTTATATCCTACAATTTTAGGCTTGTCTACTAATTTTTCTGTATTAATTTCTAATATATATCCATTGTTATCTATATATGCATATGCTCCACCAAATTCTATATAAAAGTTAGCTATTCTTTCTTTTACCTCTATTTCTATCGTGCCAAATATTTTTCTGTTTATATTTACATCTTGAATATATGCATTTTCCTTAATATTGCTTATCGTTTCTTTTTTACTAATTTTAAATAAGTTGGTGTCTTTTACTATTTTTGATAAACTGATAATTTCATCTGATGAAATCTTTTCATTTCCTTTTACTTCAATTTTAGTAATTTTAAATATTGGAGATAGTAAAAATAGTAAAATTGCTATAATTACAATCAGAATTAAGAACATAATTTCAACTAATTTTAATGTTTTTTGTTTTTTAGCAATATATTTTGGATTTAATCTTTTTCTGTTCTTAATTCTTTGTTTTTCTTCTTTTATCTCTTGCTTTTTTATTTCTTTTGCTTTTTTTATTGATTCCTTCTTTTTCTTCTTTTTGATTTTATCTAACTGTTTTTTACTTATTTTTGGTGTTTCTCTTGTATCTAAAAAATATTCAGTGTCTTCTATTTTTTTAGCTGTTTTATTTTTGCTGTGCTTTGCTTTCTTTTTATTTTTAGTGTTTTTTACTTCTTCATCATAGTTAAATATGCTCTCTTTTTTTCTGACATTTGAGGCACCTTTTAATGGTGCCTTTTTATTTTTTGCTTTTGCAACTTTCTTTTGCATTTTAACCACCTTTTCCATTTTTTTATTTATAGAATTTTTAATGTTTTTCACAAAGTTTGATGTTAGCTCCAAGCGTTTTTAATTTCTGTTCTAAATTTTCGTATCCTCTTAAAATGTATTCTGCATTTTCAACTATTGTTGTTCCTGATGCTGATAGTCCAGCTAAAACTAATGCTGCCCCTCCTCTTAAGTCTGCACTACTTACAGTATTTCCTTGCAAATGATTTTCTCCTATAATTTCAATTTGATTTTTATCATTATCAAAAATTATATCTGCACCCATTTTCTTTAAATCTTGTGCATATTTGAATCTGTTCTCGAATATATTTTCTTTTATAATAGATTTTCCATTTGCTTTACAGAGTACAGCTCCTATTATTGGTTGCATATCTGTAGGAAATCCTGGATATGGACGTGTTTCTATATTTGTACCTTTTAATTTTTTTGGTGCTTTCAAGGTTATAGAATTTTGCGTTATTGATATATCACAGCCGATATTTTTAAGTTCATACAACACATTTAATAAATGTTGTGGATTGGCATTTTCTATTTTTATTTTTCCTTTTGTAATTGCAGCTGAACATAAAAGAGTACCTACTTCTATTCTATCTGTCATAATTTTATAGTCTGCTTTATGGAGTTTTTTTACTCCACATATTGTTATTCTACTAGTTCCTGCTCCATAAACTTTTGCTCCCATTTTGTTCAAGCATTTTGCTAAATCTTGTATTTCAGGTTCTTTTGCTGCATTTAGTATATGTGTTACTCCTTTGCAATAAACAGATGCTAATATTATATTTTCAGTTGCTCCTACACTTGGAAAATCAAGTTTTATTTTAGTTCCTATTAATTCCTTTTTTGCTCTGCAATGTATGTAATCTTCTTTTTCTTCAATCTCTACTCCTAAGCTTTTAAATGCTTTTAGATGTAAGTCAATTGGTCTTTTTCCGATATTGCATCCTCCTGGAAAAGAAAATGTTGCCTCTTTAAATCTTCCAAGTATTGCACCTGCAAGTACTACAGTAGAACGTAATTTATGCATTAATTCTTTTGGAATTGTTTTATTGTTCATTTGCTTACTAGATATAGTAATTTTACCACTATTTACTGTTACTTTGCAACCTAATAGCTTTAAAATTTTAAGGGTAATCCTTGTATCTTCTATATCTGGTATATTGTAAAATGTAACTGGCTCTGGATTTAGTATTGCAGTCGCTATTATAGGAAGTGCTGCATTTTTTGAGCCAGATGCTTTTACTATACCTTCTATTCTATTATTTCCTTCTATTACATAACTTAGCATACTATGTTTCCTTTCTTCGCTCAGAATCCTCCTCATTAAGATTTTTCAATCTCAATGCTACTATACTGAGGACTATTATTAATTGATATATAGTATGTTAAGTTTTTATTTGATGTTACTTAAATTTAATTTTCGATTATTTCTTTCCTTTTAAATCAATAGATAGAAGTTTACTTATTCCGTTTTCTTCCATTGTTATT
Source organism: uncultured Clostridia bacterium (assembly GCA_947624735.1). Classification (GTDB taxonomy): domain Bacteria; phylum Bacillota; class Clostridia; order TANB77; family CAG-508; genus CAG-793. The sequence continues at coordinate 11,271 of CANQLM010000026.1, forward strand.
CCATATACTGTATTTGCTGCTTCCATTGTTCCTTTTCTATGTGTTATTACTAAGAATTGTGTTTTATTGCTAAATTTTTTCAAGAAATCGGCAAATCTATATACATTTACATCATCTAATGCTGCTTCTATTTCGTCTAATATACAAAATGGTGCAGGATTTATTTTTAGTATTGCAAATAATATTGCAATTGCCGTTAAGGCCCTTTCTCCTCCTGAAAGTAAACTCATATTTTGAAGCTTTTTTCCTGTAGGTTGTGCTTTTATATCTATACCACATTCTAGTATATTTTCTTCATCTTCTAATATAAGTTCTGCTTTTCCTCCTCCAAAGAGTTCTACAAAGACTTCATTAAAGTTTTTATTTATAAGTTCAAATTTTTCTTTAAATTGTTTCTTCATAGTAGATGTCATATCTGTAATAATGTCTCTTAATTTTGCCATAGTATTTTCTAAATCTAGCCTTTGTTCTCCCATAGTTTCATATCTTTCTTTTGTCTTTTTATATTCTTCTATTGAAGAAACATTTACATCTCCTAAGTCTTTTATCTGCTTATGTAAGTCATTTACTCTTTTTTGTGTTGCTTGAATATTTTCTGGTTTTTTGTAATTTGCTACATTATTTGGAGTAACTTCATATTCATTCCAAAGTTCATTTACTGCATCAGTAATATCTTGCTCTCCTGCTGTAATTTTTACATCTAATTTTACTAATTGCTCTTTTATATTTTGTATTACTGCAAATTGTGATGTTATTTCTTTTTCTTGGTTTTCTAACTTTTGATTTTTTTCTAGCCTTGATTGTCTCAAATCTTCTGACTTAGAGCTACTATTTTCAACTTCTTGCTTGATTTTTTCTATTGAGGCTTCTAACTCTATTACTGTGTTATTTAGTTCTTCATTTTGTTTTATAGATTTCTCAATTTGCTCTTTTTTTAGCTCAATACTTTTTTTAGTATTTTCTATGTCTATATTAATTCTATTTACCATTTCTTCAATTGACATACTGCTTTCATCAAATGAAGATACTGATATTTTTAAATTTGTTATATCTAAATTTAAATTGTCTATGTACTTTTGGTCATCTTTGTTTAACTCTGAAAATTGTGTAATTTCAGTTGTTAATTCTTCTATTTTTTTGCTTATATCATTTATTGTTTCTTGTAATTCTTGCTTTTTAGATACATTATTTTTCATATCTAGTTCTAAGTTGTTAATTGATTCCTCACATTTTTTCTTATTTTCTTCTAATCTTGATATTTCAGTTCCTATTGCATTCAATTTTTCTTTTTCTTGTGCATATACAATTTCAGCTTTTTGCATACTTTCTATTGCTTCATTTATTTTTACTAAAACTTCTTCATTTTCTTTTAAGAATTTTTCTTTTTCTTCTATTTTTTTAGTAATTTTTTCATCAATGTCTTTTATAGTTTTTTCTAACCTTTTTATTTCTGCACTTCTGCCTAATATATTAACTGTTTTTTTACTATTTGAACCACCACTCATTGCGCCTGATGGGTTAATTATATCTCCATCTAGAGTAACTATTTTGAAAGCATATTTATTGTCTTTTGCAAGTTTAATTGCAGATTCTATATCTTCTACTATAACTGTTCTACCTAGTAGATTCTCTACTATCCCCTCATACTTTTTATTTGCTTTTACTAATTCTGATGCTATACCTATTACTCCAGAGTTCTTACTTAAAATTCTATCTAGTCTTTTTCCTTTGACTGATGATATTGGCAAGAATGTTGCTCTTCCCAAATTGTTCTTTCTTAGATATTCAATCATTTTTTTAGCATCTTGTTCTGTATCTGTTACTATATTTTGAAGACTTGCTCCTAAAGCCATTTCAATCGCTAGTTCATATTTTTGTTCAGTCGAAATTATATTTGCTAAAACGCCATTTATACCACTTCTTAATGTTGGATTTGTTTCTATAGCATTAAGTAAATCTTTTACACTTTTACTATATCCCTCTTTTTCTCTTTCTGTTTCTATTAAAAAGTTTAATCTAGTTTGCTTCATTCTTCTTTCATCAGTAAGTGATGCAATTAATACTTCATATTCTTTTGCTTTTTTATCTAACTCTTCTTGCTGTTTTCTTGTTTTTTCTAATGCTTCTTGTTTTTCTTTTCTTTGAGTTTCTGCGTCATTAAAATGTTTTAATAATTCATTTTTTGAATCTCTTGTACTATCTAAATTTGATATAACTTGAGATTTTTCTTTTTCTATTTGATTTTTTCTAGTAATAAAATTTTCATAGTTTGTATCTATAACTGCAATTTGATTTTGATTTTCATATTTTTGTTCTGTTAAAAGTTCTACATTTCTCTTTTTGTTTTCTATTTCTAATTCTTTACTAGTTAATTTTGCTGTAAGTTTAGCTAATTCTTCATTTTTTTCTTTTAATTCTTTTTCAAATTTTTCCTTGTTTTCTGTTAAGCTAATTTTTTTGTTTTCTTTAGATTTCTTTTCTTCTTCTAAATTTGTAATATTATTTTGTGCCGTTAGTATTTCACTATCAAGTCTTTCTTTGTTTTGTAGATTATTTGCTATTCTCTCTTTGCTTACATTTATATTTGATGTAATTTGCTCTATTTTATTCTTGCTTTCAAATCCTAAACTTTGCATTCTTTCTATTTCTTCTAATATATTGTCTAATTCTTGTTTTAGTTTTTCTTTGATTTCTTGCATATTAGAAAGTTTAGTTTCTTCTTCACTTATTTGTGAATCAAATATTTCTTTGTCATTTTTTAGCTTTTGTAGTTTTTCTTTATATGTATCTATTTTATATACAAATAACCCTATTTCTATATTTTTTAGTTCTTCTCTTAAGTCTAAAAATTGATTTGCTTTTTCAGATTGTAATTTAAGAGGCTCTAAGTTTGCTTCTATTTCTGTCAAAATATCATTTATTCTTATTAAATTGATTTTTGTTTGTTCAAGCTTTTTTTCTGATTCTTCTCTTCTTGTTCTATATTTTACAATCCCCGCTGCTTCTTCAAATATGTGTCTTCTATCTTCTGATTTATTACTTAATATTTCTTCTACTTTTCCTTGACCTATTATTGAATATCCATCTTTTCCTATTCCTGTGTCCATAAATAACTCTAAAACATCTTTAAGTCTACATGGAATTTTGTTTATAAAATATCCTGATTCTCCTGTTCTATAAAGTCTTCTAGTAACTGTTACTTCTGAATATTCTATTGGAAGCATATTATCACTATTGTCTATTATTATAGAAACTTCCGCAAAACCAAGTGATTTTCTATTTTGAGTTCCAGCAAAAATGACGTCTTCAGATTTTGCTCCTCTTAAAGACTTCATACTTTGTTCTCCTAATACCCATCTAATGGCATCAGATATATTACTTTTTCCAGAACCATTTGGTCCTATTACAGATGTTATTCCATATTTAAATTCTAATGTTGTTTTGTCTGCAAATGATTTAAATCCTTGCAATTCCAATTGTTTTAGGTACATTTTGTTTTCCTCTTATTATTAGCTTTTATTTCTTTATAAATATTATCACAAAACTGCTTTATTGTCTATTTTTTTGAGTAAAAAATTATTTTTTATTAAAATAAAAAAGACTCTTTGCTATTTTTGCAAAAAGCCTCTGTTCGAGTTCTAATTATTTTATTTTTAAAATATTTTTTACATCTTCTATTTTCATTTTTACTGCTTTGGAAATATTCTCTATTTCCATTCCCATTGAGTATAGGTTTTTAATGATTTGCGTTTTCATTTCAACTGCTTCTTTTTTTCCTTTCTCTATTCCTTCCTTTCTTCCTACTTCTCTTCCGTCTTCTTTTCCTTCCTCGTATCCATCATCATATCCTGCTGCTCTTATTGCTTTCTCATCCATTATT